>JAFRIS010000005.1 GCA_017432665.1 Bacilli bacterium | reverse complement strand
TCGTGGTATCGCTCGTGAAGAAGTTGAAAGAGGACAAGTTTTAGCTAAACCTGGAACTGTTACTCCACACAACAAATTCAAAGCTACAGTTTATATCTTAAGTAAAGAAGAAGGTGGACGTCATACACCATTCTTCAACAACTATCGTCCTCAATTCTATTTCAGAACTACTGACGTAACAGGAGTTATTACTTTACCAGAAGGAACTGAAATGGTAATGCCAGGAGATAACATTGATATGGAAGTTGAATTAATCCATTCAATCGCACTTGAACAAGGAACTCAATTCTCTATCCGTGAAGGTGGAAGAACTGTAGGTGCTGGTTCAGTTACTGAAATCGTTAAGTAATAAAAAAATGATCCGAAAGGATCTTTTTTTTGTATAAAAATAAGAACAATTACTTGTTCTTATTTGTTTTCTTATACAAATTGTAGGCAAAACTATTCAAGACTATATCAAATTCTCCAATATATTCAGTTACGGTAGCATTAAATCCTAGTTTAGATTCATTTACCCCACTAAATTCAGATTTATTCTCAAAGTCTCCAACAATTCCATCAAGATTTAAGTATTTTAAGCCTTGAGTATTATAATCATTAATTAATTGCCATTTAATTAAAGCGGTAGGATTTAAGTAACTGTATTGTTCATCCATACCTTCTGTTAATAAATAAGCGGCATTATCATATTTTATTACCATAGCTCCAGCTATTATTAGACCATCAGGATTGCTTTTTAATAATTCAGTTGCAGATAATAGGCTAGCTTTATAAGATGTGATTAATTTATCAGACTCCATTTTTTTATTCAAATAGTTTTCTCTTTCACGATCATCTATTCTCATACTTTGAATCTTTTCAGCTAAAGTATTATTATAATCAACTTCTTTTTCATAACTTCTTCTACTGTTAATTAAGAAAGCTTCAGTATTTAGTTTAGCATAGTATACTTCAACAGCATCTTCAAATTTATTACAAAATTCTTTATAGTAAGCTAGAGGTTTATGATCTTTACGACCTACAAAATTAAATAAAGCATTTACATTTTGATGGTTATCTTTCTCTACTATTAAACCACTATTTGTAGCTCTTCTAATTTTATTGCGAGTTCTCTTATCAAGTTTAGCAAATATTTCTCTAATATCTCTTTGTAAGATTACTAGAGCTTCCCAACGCGGTTTTTCCGTTTCAAAGAAAAGTGTTTTACCTCTATAAGAGAAACCGGATTTTATTAAACTATCTACGATAGAGTTTCCTTTATTATTAAAATTCATAATATTTCCATCAGAATCTCTGACAGTTAATGGGATATATGGATCAATCCTAAGTAACATAAAGCCTTGTTTACCAAGCGTTCTTTTAAGTCTAACAGCTAATTCTTTAACATCTTCTGGTTCATCATAGTTGAATAGAATTCCTCTAGGAGCATAAGCCATTTTATTACCCATAAAGACATCTTTATAAATAATTAAAGTTGCACCAATAAGTTTGTTTTCTTTATTAACAACTCCTAGGTATTGTGCATGATAGCCAAATTTAACTATAACACTAGCATACATAGATGTTTGATAGAAACTTCTATACTTATGTGAGGCTGCAAATTTATCAAATTGTGAAGAGTTTAATTTAACTATTTTCACTTGATACACTTCCCATCATCCCTTTAATTATAACATATGTAAAACAGTAGTTTCAATATTAACGATGTTTTTAATAGTCAAAAAATGTCATTTATAGTATACTAATATTGGTGATAGTATGTTTGAAAATAAAAAGATTTTAATACTAGGTTTAGCACGAAGTGGTTATCAAGCAGCTAAATTGTTAATAAAAAGAAATAATGATGTTTATTTAAATGAATTTAAAACAGAAGATAAATTAGATAAAGATCAAGTAGAAGAATTAAGAAAATTAGGAGTTAAATTAATATTTGGATCACATCCAGATGATTTATTAGATGAGTCATTTGATTATTTAATAAAAAATCCTGGAGTACCTATTGACCATAAATATGTCTTAAAAGCTAGAGAATTAGGTGTTGAAGTTATAAATGAAGTGGAAATGGCTTATCGATTACTACCTAAAAGTGTTAGTATTATTGGGATTACAGGTACTAATGGTAAGACAACTACTACAACATTAACCTATGAAATAATGCGTAAAGCATATGGTGATAGAGTCCATCTGGCTGGTAATATAGGTTATCCATTATCAAGTATAATTGAATCAGTAAAAGATAACGATATTATTGTTATGGAAGTATCTTGCCAACAAGGAGAGAATTTTAAAGAATTTCATCCTCATGTTGGAGTCTTTACTAATCTAAGTGAAGCTCATGTTGATTTTATGAAGACTTATGAACATTATAAAGAGACTAAAGCTAGAATGTTTTATAAACAAGATGAAAATGACATAGCTATTATAAATTATAGTAATAGCGATGTTATGGATGAATTAAAAGACATTAAGTCTATTAAGAAATACTTCTCATCTAGTGAATCAATAGAAGGATGTCACTTAGTAGATAGAGATATTTATTATTATGATGAAAAGGTATTAGGAATAGATTCAATTAAAATTAAAGGTATTCATAATGTAGAAAATTGTATGGCTGCAATTATGGCAGTTAAAGAATATGATGTTTCTAATGAAGTTATTTGTAATGTAATAGAAAATTTTAAAGGAGTAGAACATCGTCTAGAATATGTAGATACTATTAATGGAGTAGAGTACTATAATGATACAGAAGCCACTAATATTAAGTGTACACAGATAGCTTTATCTTCGTTTAATTGCCCTGTCATTCTATTTTTAGGAGGATTAGAACGTGGACAAAACTTTGAAGAATTGAATAATTATATGGAACATGTTAAAGCAATTATTGCGATAGGATCATGTAGAGAAAGGGTAAAAGAGTATGCAAATTCTATTGGGAAAGATGTTTATGTATATGAACATTTAGTAGATGGTTTTGATAAAACTAATGAACTAGTAGAACCAGGAGATGTAGTTTTACTAAGTCCCGCAAGTGCTAGTTGGGATCAATACAAAGAATGTGAAGTAAGAGGTTCTGAATTTAAAGATAAAGTTAAGGAGCTAAAACATGAGTAAGATAGGTGTTTTTGATTCAGGATTAGGAGGGCTTTCAGTATTAAAAGAATTAAGAAAAATACTTCCTGATGAAGACTATATTTACTATGCTGATAGTATTAATGTTCCTTATGGGGAAAAGACTGATGAAGAATTACTAGAATTAACTTCTAAAATAGTTGATTACATGATAAAAGAAGACTGTAAGTTAATAGTAATTGCTTGTAATACTGCTACTACTTCTTGTATGTTAAAACTAAGAGAAAAGTATCCTGATATTGTCTTTGTTGGAACAGTACCAGCAATTAAAGTAGCATATGATTATAATTATAAAGATACTATTATTTTATCTACTCCATATACTACTAAGTCCAAGAGAGTACAAGAATTAATTCATGATTATAAGAGAGATGATCAGAATCTTTACTTAGTATCTGGAGAAAACTTAGCTGGTTTAATAGAAGAAGATAGTAAAGAAGAAATAGATAAAGTACTTGAAAGAATATTAGGTGAATATAGAGGAAAAGTAGATTCAATAGTTTTAGGATGTACTCATTATTCTTTAATAAAAGAAGAAATTAGTAGAGTTTTACCTAATATTGCGATACTAGATGGTTGTGTAGGAATAAGTATGGAAGTGAAGAGACAACTTGAGAATAATAACTTAATAGGTACAGGTACTGGAGACTTGACAATTATCAATACTAAAAGTAATAGTTTAGTTAAGAGAAGTTATGAAATATTAAATGATAAGTGATATAATTTTATTAGGAGGATTGATTATATGAAGATTAAAGATGTTATTGGACGTGAAATAATTGATTCACGTGGTAATCCTACTGTAGAAGTAGATGTTATTTTAGAAAATGGTATTCTAGGTAGAGCAGCAGTACCATCTGGAGCTTCTACTGGAGAAAGAGAAGCTTTAGAACTTAGAGATGGTGATAAATCTCGTTTTATGGGAAAAGGAGTATTAAAAGCTGTTGAAAATGTTAATGGACCATTAAGAGATTTAGTAATTGGTATGGATGCAGCAAATCAAAAGGAATTAGATTATGCAATGCTGGAATTAGATGGTACTGAGACTAAATCTAAATTTGGAGCTAATGCAATACTTGGTATTAGTATGGCTGCTATGAAAGCTAGTGCTATTGAAGCAGGATTACCTCTATATAGATATATTGGTGATGGAAATATTTTACCTAAACCAATGATGAATATTATTAACGGAGGAGCTCATGCTGATAATAAATTAGATTTCCAAGAGTTTATGATTATTCCACAAAGAGATACTCTACGTGAAAGAGTTAGAGTAGGAGCTGAAGTATTCCATAATTTAAAGAAAGTATTAAATGAAAAAGGATTAGCTACTGGAGTTGGAGATGAAGGAGGATTTGCTCCTGATTTACAATCTAATAGTGAAGGTTTTGATTTAATTATGGAAGCTATCAAAAGAGCGGGATATGAACCTGGAAAAGATGTATGTATGGGTATTGATGTAGCTGCTTCAGAGTTCTTTAAAGATGGTAAATATGAACTAGTAGGTGAAGGAAGAAGTTTAACTACTGATGAATTAATAGATTTCTTTGAAGAATTAGTTAATAAGTATCCAATTATTTCTATTGAAGATCCAGTAGATGAAAATGATTGGGAAGGATTTAGAAAGATTACTGAGAGAATTGGAGATAGAATCCAATTAGTAGGAGATGACTTATTTGTTACTAATAAGAAATGTCTTCAAATGGGTATTGATAATCATGCAGGTAATGCCATTCTATTAAAAGTTAATCAAATAGGTACTATTACTGAAACTCTAGAAACAATAGAACTTGCTCGTAGTAATGGATATGCTACTATTATTTCTCATAGATCTGGAGAAACAGAAGATACTACAATTGCTGACTTAGCAGTAGGATTAAATTTAGGACAGATAAAGACAGGTTCTATGTCTAGAACTGATAGAGTATGTAAATATAATCAATTATTAAGAATAGAAGAAGAGCTTTCAAGATAAGCTCTTCTTTACTTATTCCCTAAAATATGGTATAATAAGCACTCGTTAGGGGGAATTACTATGATTAATAATTTAAAAATAGGGAATGCCAAAATAGTTGAAACAGATAATTCTTATGGAAACATGAATACTGCAGCTAAATTTTTTCCTGAAGGAACTAGCGAAGAAGAAAGAAAAAGAATCTTTATGGAAAGAAGATTAAAAGTTGGAGAAGACTTTGGATTTGATGGTCATTTTATGTATATGGCTGATCAAAAGGATCAAAATGGTTCTTGGTTTGAAATTAGTGAAGATTATGTTGAAGCTAATCCTAATGGTTGGTCTGATATACCTGAGGATATTTTAATTGTTACTGATAAAGTTCCAGGTGTTGTTATTGGACATCCAATAGCAGATTGTCCTGTTGTAATGGCTTTTGATAGGAGACAAGGAGTAGCGGCAATAGGTCATTGTAGTGCTAATTTAGTAGACATTAAAATGCCAATGTTAGTTGTAGATGCTTTACTTGATTCTTATAGATCTAGTGATCAAGATATTATAGCTTATGTATCTATGTGTGCTGGAATTAATTGGACATATAAAAATTATCCAAAATGGGCTAAAGATGAGAAAATGTGGAAGGATGCTATTACTTTAGATAAAGATGGTTTATACCATATTGACTTAAAGAGAGTTGTTAGAAAACAATTGTTAGATAGAAATGTTTCCGGATTAATAATGAGTCCAGTTGATACTATTACAGATTCAGATTATTACTCAAACAGTGCAGCATCTAATGGTAATAAAGCTAAAAGTGGACGTAATTTTGCAGGAACTTTCTTTGCAGATAGAGAAAGAGGTCCACATACAAAAGTATTATATAGAAGTAGATAATAAAAAGGAGTTTTTAATAAACTCTTTTTTTAGTAAAATAACTGTTAAGTAATTTGACAATAATATGAATAATTAGATATGATTAGATTAGATTGAAATATAATACAAAATATGTTATAATACATGCCTAACAAGGGGGATATATTATGGAAAAAGAGTTGCTAGAAAAATTGAAAAATGATTTGGCTGAAGCTGTTAAGAAAAATGATTGGAATAGAATCAATGAAATTAAAAGTATTCTAAATGTTTCCAAACAACAAGAAGAGTATTTTTTTAAAGGATTAACTGGATATCCATCAGTAGATAAAGTTTGGTTAAAATATTATCAAGAAGGTGCTGAAAATCTTGCTAATAATATTCCAATTGATAAAACTATTTGGGATGTGTTTGAAGAAAAGTTAATTGAATATTATGATTATCCAGCATTAGAATATTTTGGCAGAAAATTTTCAAAGCAGGAATTCATTGATTCATGTTATTCATGGGCTAGAACATTTAGAGCTATGGGAGTTGAAGAAAACGAAGTTGTTCCTGTATATGGACCTTTCGTGCCAGATGTTTGTGCTATGTTATTTGCTTTAAATATGATAGGAGCATGTCCGTACTTCTTAAAGTTAGCTATTTCTCCAGAAGCTCTTGCTGAAGAAACGAGTGAGGCAAAGATAGCTGTTGTTTTTGATGGTATGTGGAAAAATGTGGCTCACGAATTTTCAAAAGACAAATTCAAAAATGTCATAATTGTTAGTGCATCTGATGATATGCCTAGTCCTAAAAAACAGGTTGTTTCATTTTTAGGCCATATTCAATCAATGAAGAATAAATCAAGTGTTCCAAGAGAAAAGAAATATATATGGGCAGACAAAGCGCACGATATAGCTAATTATTATAGTGGACAAGTTAAAGTCCCATTTCAGAAAGACAGATCAGCAATTATTACTTCATCAAGTGGGACAACTATAGGAGGAATAGTTAAAGGTACAACTGCAACCAATGAATCAGTTATTGCACAAATACAAAGTGGATATTTAACAAAAACTCCATTTTTTCCTAGAGATAGGGTATTAAATCATTTTCCACCTACTGCTTCAACATCAATAAATTCACTATTTTTATTAGGTTTATATAATGGTAGTATAATTGTTGTTGATCCACGTGTTTCTGAGAAAGATTTTTATAATCAATTAGTAGTATTAAAACCAAATGTCGCTTTATCAACGGGAAGTGCATGGGAAGCTTTTTTTAACCAGGTAGAAAAAGAAATGGAACAAGGAAAAAAATTTGATTTTAGCTATGCCAAGGGTTGGACAATTGGTGGAGAAGGAATAGATAGTAAAAAGTTCCAACATTGGAATGATTTAATGGAACAAAATCATGCATATAATCAATTATTTAGTGGATATGGGCTATCTGAGACCTTTTCAGCAGTTAGTGTTGATAACATAAATGCGACACGCGATTATTCAAGACCAATGGTTGGAGTAGGAATTCCTCAAGTTGCTATGGTAATGGGAATTTTTGATGAAAATGATAAAGAATTAACATATAATCAACGTGGGGAATTAAGAATAAAGACAAAAGCAGCTATGAAAGAATATTATAAAAAACCAGAATTGACTGCGCAAACAAAAGTGGATGGATGGATTCGTACAGGAGACTTAGCCGAAATTGATGAAGAAGGTTTTTTATATGTGTGGGGTAGAAAAAATGATTCTATAAAGATTGACGAAAAAGAGATTTATTTATTTGATATTGCAAATAAGATAAAAGAAAAGAAATATATATATGATGCACTAGTTTTGCAAAAACCGACAGTTGAGAATGATTATAATTTAGTGGCACATATTGTATGGAATAAAGAAGTTCTTGACGAAGATAAAGTGGTATATATTGATGATTTAAATGAAAGCTTAAAGTCTTTTCTCCCTCAAGGGATGGAATTGGATGCATATTATGAACATGATACAATGATTCCGTATTCTCCAACGACTTTAAAAAAAGATAGGAACAGATTAGCTAATGAAACCAAAGGATATTTTCAAGTTAACAACGGTGAATTAGAAAATATAGAATATCAAAAAACATCTGATGGCAAGTACTATAAGAAAGTTTCTTGCGAAGAAAAGCAAAAAAAATTAGTTAAGGAAAAAAGAGATTAACAAAAAATCTCTTTTTATATTATTTAATCAATTGATAAATAATATATTATTGTGTTATAATTGATAATGTAAAATAGGGTAGTAGTGAGGTGTGACTTATGTGGAATATAATTTTCTTATCTACAGGATTACTCTTAATGATATTGCTATTAATAGTCACTTTTTCAAAGGAAATGATAAATTCCGAAGAAACAAAATCATTTAAATACATAATTATCTCAAGCACAGTAATGTGTTTTGTAGAACTATTACTTCAACTATTAATTCGAATGTTTGGTATTGATAATTTTATCGTTGATATTTTTTCTAGATTATATTTAATTAGTATGATGATATGGTATGCAGTATTTTCTAGATATGTGTTTGTGATATGCTTAAATAATGATGATCAAACTAGATATGAGAAAATTTTAAAAAATATTGAAAAAGTATTGTTAATGTTAGGCATAATTTCAATTATATTAATGTGTTTTTTACCTCTTGAAAAATATTATGATAATGTAAAAATGTATTCATATGGTTTAGCAGTTGATGTGCTTAAAGTATTTATTGGATTTTATATGATTGTTTATGTGGGTGAATTAATAACAAATATTAAACAATTGCGTCATAAAAAGTATTTGCCAATTTTTATAGTTATAGGTTTATTAATTATTAGTACGATTTTACAATCATCTGACCCTAGTATTTTAATAGCTTCAATGGCAGGAACATTTACTTGTTACGTTATGGTTTTCACTATTGAAAATCCTGATGTTAAGATGCTACGGATGGTTGAGAAAGCAAAAGAAGATGCTGAACATGCAAATCAAGCTAAGAGTGATTTCTTAAGTAGTATGTCTCATGAAATTCGTACACCGTTAAATGCTATTATTGGATTTAGTGATGATATAAGTAATTATAGCGGAGATTTACCGTCACAGATTATGGATGATGCCCATGAAATATCATCTTCTGCTGATACTTTATTGGAAATAGTTGGTAATTTATTAGATATATCTAAAATAGAAAGTAATGAAATGGAAGTAGTAAATGTTCCATATAACTTTAAGGCTGAATTAGAAGGTTTAGCTAGAGCTAATGTAAGTAAACTTGATAAAAAACCAATCGATTATCGTTTAAGAATTTCTGGGGATATACCTGATGAACTAATTGGTGATAAAACACATATTAAAGAAATAGTTAATAATTTGCTTACTAATGCAATTAAATATACAGAAAAAGGAACAATTATTTTAACTGCTAAATGTACATTTGATCAAGAAGATATTTGTAACTTAATTATATTTGTAGAAGATACTGGAAAAGGGATTTCTGAAGAAAATCAAGCTAAAATATTTAATAAGTTTGAAAGATTAGATACAGAAATAAATAGTACTAATCAAGGTACTGGATTAGGTCTTGCCATTACAAAACAATTAGTAGATATGCTGGGTGGAAAAATCAATGTACAAAGTACAGTTGGTGAAGGATCTTTATTTGCTGTACAAATACCACAAAAGATAAGTAAAAGAAGTATGGATAATGAATTTAAAAACATAACTATCTATGATGGTAATAAAGAGAATAATGATGAAGCTGATGAATTAGCATTGATGGATAGTGAAAGTAATGCAGCAAATGGTATGAGTGTTGAAGAAATGATAAGAATTCAACAAGAAAAAGAAGATGAAGAGAAAAGACAAGAAATAATGCGTAAAAGACAAGAATTGTTAGCTAAAAGACAAAAAGCTAATGAAGAAGTAAAAGTAGAAACTAAAGAAGAAAACCCTGAAAATACTGAAACTACTTCTACTGATGACTTTTCTTCAAAAAACATCTTGGTTGTAGATGATAATAAACTTAATATTAAAGTTGCAGAAAGAGCGTTAGCCCATTATAAACCTAAAACAGATGAAGCTTTATCTGGACAAGAATGTTTAGATAAAGTTAATGAAAAGCATTATGACTTAATATTTATGGATATTATGATGCCTGGTATGAGTGGTGATGAAACATTGGCAAAATTAAAAGAATTGCCAGAATTTAGTGTTCCAGTTGTTGCTTTAACCGCTGATGCTGTTGCAGGTGCAAGAGAAAAATACTTAGGCTTAGGTTTTAGTGATTATGTTGCTAAACCGTTTAAAGTTGAACAAATCAAGGCTGTTCTTGATAAGTTTTGTAATAATTAGTAATGAAAAAAACGCATAAAAACAACTAATATATAGTTGTTTTTTTTTGATAAATATTATAAAATTATTATATGTATAATAAGATACTATGGGTATTAATAAGATATGAAAAGGGAGTGTAATTAATGGTTATAGGTTCAGCATTTGGAATTGTTTCGTTAGCATACTGTATTCTTATGATAATTGTGTATTTATATAAGAGGAAAGCTTATAAGAGCAGTGGGTTAACGAACTTATTTTATGGGTTATTGTTGATATGGACAGTAATTGTTGGAATAATTGAAATTGTTTGTATATGGGCTATTGATGCTATGCATAATCCACAGTTAGTAGAGATACTGTGTCGTATTCACATTTTGGTAGACATTGAGATCTTTACATTAGCAATTGTGTATTGTTATGTTGCGACTGTTGATAATTCTAATTTAACTAAATATACAAAAATTCGTCGTTATTTAGGAGTATTTGTTATTGTATTTGACACTATTATATACTTAATTACTTTGTTCTCATCAATAGAATATAATGCCATTATTATTCCACATTGGGTATTATTTAGAGGACCTGCATTATATCCTGTATATGCTTTAGGTATAATCGTTTGTATTTTCTCCTCATATTTGATTTGGCGTTATCGTAAAACAAATCCTAAAGAATTAACTATACCAGCTGCATATTTCGGTATAACGTTCATCACATTTGCTTTAATCGAAGTTGTATTCTTCGATAATGGAATTAATTACATTTATACATTAATTGCTTACTTTATGATTGGGACATTCTTTACGATTGAAAGTCAGGATACTAAACTATTAAAAGATGCTGAAGAAAGTAGAGAAAGTGCAGAAGTTGCTAACCAAGCAAAAAGTAACTTCTTAGCTAGTATTTCACATGCTATTAGAACACCAATGAATACTGTTTTAGGATTTTCGCAATCTTTATTAGAAGAAAGAGAATTAACTGAAGACAAAGTAAAGAAAGATGCTCAAGATATTAAAGAAGCTTCTACTAACTTACTAGAACTAATAAATAATATTTTAGATATATCAAGAATTGAATCTGGTAAAGAAGAAATTGAAGAAAAAGAATACAAGATTGAAGATTTACTAAGAGAAATAAACAGTTTAATAATTTCTAAAATATCTAGAGATCAATTAGATTTTAAAATTAATGTTGATAGTAACATTCCTGTTTCATATAAAGGTGATTCAGATAAGATATATAAGATTATTGTCAACGTATTATTAAATGCAATTCAAAATACAAACTATGGTAACGTTTCGCTAGATGTTGGTGGAGCTTATGTTGGTTCTGTATTTAAATTAAGTCTTATTGTATCTAACTCTGGTCATTTAATGAGTGAAGAGGATTTTAATAAGGATTTTGATGAATTTTCTGAGCAAAATAATGCTCAAGGTACTAATAAAGAAAAATTAGGATTGATTGTTGCTAAAAGATTAATTGCTTTAATGGGTGGTACAATTGATTTTAAGAATGAAACAGGTAAAGGTACAAGATATATTATTAGTTTAGACCAAGAAGTTGCAGATGATATGAAAATTGGAGCAATATTCATTGAAAGTGTTGGTGTTAGTGAAGACACTCCGCTAGACTTAACTGGTTTAAAAGCTTTATTAGTTGATGATAATAATGTAAATATAAAAATAGCTACAAGATTACTAAAACAATTCAATTTAGATGTAGATACTGCTTCTAATGGTCAAGAATGTATTGATTTAGTTAAAAGTGGTTCTTATGATATTATTTTCTTAGATCACTTGATGCCAGGTATGGATGGAGTTGAGGCCGTTCATTTATTGAGAGAAAATGGAAATGAGATGCCAATAATCGCTTTAACAGCAAATTCTTATTCAGGATCTCGTGAGAAATATATTGAAGAAGGATTTACTGATTACTTGCCTAAACCATTCCAATATAAAGATTTAAACAAAGTACTTAGAAAGTACATGGGACAATAGGAAGGGGTGATTTAGATGAGTTTTATAGAAAATTTAGTACATGCATCTGATGGTATTATTGCAAGTATTCTATATTTATTTATATGTTTAGTTACAATAATATGGTTATTAGTTGTTTATTTTAATAAAAAGAGAAAGAATTCTATTCGAGCTTTATTCTTTAAAGTAATACTTTTTACAATTATTACATTATTAGTTAGTAATGCAGTAGTTGTCTTCTTCCTTAATGAAGGCATAGATGGTATTTTATTTAGAATAGTTTATGCAATACATTGGGAATGTTTTATCTGGTGGTTTGGTACCTATAGAGTTTATAATTTATTGTTCTTATCAGGAGATGGAGAAGAAGAATGGCCAAAACAAGGAGGCTTTAAAAAGTTATATACAGGATTATCTATTTCAAAGAAAATCATGTGGAACGACATTGTTAAATATTTATCAATGGTAATTTATTTGTTCCTACCATTTTCGATGATGGATGTAAATAATTTGAATTTTATTCAAGGTATAAACACATATTTTGTAGTTATATACATGTTTGCTTCTGGAGGAATATCATTATTTGAAGCATTAATAACATATAAAAAGGAAACAACATTTAATAAATTATCAGTTGTCTTTGTTTATGCAGTAATGTTTGTGGCTATTGTATGTCAATACTTTGTTAGGGAAACAACAGTTTACTGTTTATGTGCCGCAATTCAAGTTTATTTCTTATATTTCATGGTTGAAAACCCGGATATTAGATTAAGAAAAGAAATTGAAGATTTAAAATCTGGTATAGAGAAATCTAATAAAGCTAAAACAGATTTCTTATCAAATATGTCACATGAAATTAGAACACCGATGAACGCAATTGTAGGATTTAGTGATTCATTATTGACTAGTACTGATTTTGATGAAAAATCTGCTAGAACAGATATTGAAAATATCTATACTGCAGGAAATAACTTAGTTGATATTATTAATAATATTTTGGATATTTCAAAGATAGAATCAGAGCAAAACACTATTAATGCTAAAAATTGTAATTTAGATAAACTTGTAAAAGAATTAGCTAGTGTAATTAAATCTCGTTTAGGTAAAAAACCAATTGAATTTATTACTGAGTTAGATGAGCATATTCCATCAGTAATTTGGGGAGACTCTACAAAGATTTATCAAATCTTATTAAATATTGCTAATAATTCAGTTAAGTATACTGAGGTTGGTAAAATTAAGTTATCATGTATACCAGAAACTTTAGATAGTAAGCAAGTTTTATTACACTTCAAAATATCTGATACTGGTTATGGTATAAAAAAAGAAGACTACGATAAAGTGTTTAAAAAATATTCTAGATTAGATGATGCTACTGACAATGATATTGAAGGAACTGGATTAGGATTAGTTATTACTAAGCAATTCGTTGAACTAATGGGTGGTAAAATTTGGTTCTCAAGTGATTTTGAAGTAGGAACTACATTCTTTATTGATATACCATTTAAAGTGATAGATGATACACCAATTGGTGTACAAAAAGAAATAACATCTGAAAAGACTGAAGATGGATATTTAAGGCATTTAGATTGTTCAGATTATACAGTCTTAATAGTTGACGATAATGAAACTAACTTAAAAGTTGCTACTCGACTATTAAGTAAATATAACTTTAAAATTGAAAGTGCTAAAAACGGAAAAGATTGTGTATATAAGTTTAAATATGGTAATCATTATGACATGATCTTACTTGATGACATGATGCCAGAAATGGATGGTGTTGATACAGTCAAAATAATTAAGAAGCTTGATGTCTTTGATATTCCACCAATTGTTGCGTTCACTGCTAATGCTATGACTGGAATGGGTGAAAAATACTTAGAAGCCGGTTTTGATTATTACTTACCAATGCCAGTTAGTGTACAAGAACTAGATGAATTAGTCACAACATATTTTGGAGAAAAAGTTAAGACTTATGTTGAAGATAAGGAAAGTTTTGTCAAAAAAGAAACTACTGAGGATACAGTAGATGCTGAAACAGTTGCGAAAATAGAAAAAGTTTCAGAAGTACCTTTAGTAGAAGAGAAAAAAGAAGAAACTAAGTCAGAAGAGTCAACTGAAGAAAAGAAAGAAGAAGTTTCTGAAGTAAAAGAAGAACCTAAATCAGAAGAGTCAACTGAAGAAAAGAAAGAAGAAACTTCTGAAGTAAAAGAAGAACCTAAATCAGAGGAGTCAACTGAAGAAAAGAAAGAAGAAACTTCTGAAGTAAAAGAAGAACCTAAATCAGAAGAGTCAACTGAAGAAAAGAAAGAAGAAACTTCTGAAGTAAAAGAGGAGCCTAAATCAGAGGAGTCAACTGA
>JAFRIS010000004.1 GCA_017432665.1 Bacilli bacterium | reverse complement strand
GTAAATATGCATGTGTGGTGTAGATTCATCTAGATGTATTGCTGCATATCTAATATTTTCTTTACCGACATAATCAGAAATAAAATTAAGACTTTCATCAAAATATTTTCTTATTTCAGTAGGTAACTGATGATTTTCATCTATAATTACATGTCTAATTGGTTTACCAGCATTATCCCCAGTTTTATAAACTTTTCCAGTATCTCTAAATTCCATACCATAGTGTTCAAAGAATTCTTGACCACTTGTTATTATTAATCCATTTAATACCTTAGTACCTTTTTTATTTGGATTATAATTAATATTATTAGAATAAAGATAATCATAAGTTGAACTAGCAAGAGTAGGACCATCATAATTTATGAGTTCTATATTATAAGGTGTTCTGGTGCTATCATATTTACCTGATCCTTTTCTTTCTTTTAATTCTTTATCTAATCCACCAATATCTGATGCTTTAAATTTCTCTAATCGTAGTGCTTGTTTACCTGAGTACATTTATTTTTGCCTCCTTTCAAATCTGTTTTTAAAATAATACTCTATCTCACTAGGGCATAATTATATGCCCAACCGTGAGCTAAGGAATATTCCTTAGAATCCTTTATGCTTGTAATAGCTAGAGCCAATATTTGAACGAGTCAAATAAAGGCATTTGCTATTACAAGATTAATTAAACGATATACTATATCCTTTAATTAATTTATAATGAATTCACTATCGCCACTTTCATTGCTAACGCAACAAAACGTGCCACGTTTATTCATTATCTTGTGAAGGTTCTTCATAAGTGCAATGGTATAATCTGTGCTTGCCATTTTTCTTATCTATAATATGAAGACCTTCACGCTCCAACAAACTTAGGTTTCTTTTAATTAAACCTCCAAGTTGTGTTGGAGATAACATAATCTTTGTATCCTCTAAAACTTTTGTTACTGTGTAATCAAAATCTTTTTTAGAAATAGCATATTTTATAAATAATAATAGATTATAATCTATTTCATCATCAATGTTTTCATCAATGATACTAAATGTTTGATTATCATTTCTTTTTAAATTTAATTCTAATCTGCTAAAATCTCTACTTTTATAATCTAAAGTAAGCTTATTAAAATCATTTCTTGATTCTTTTAATTTAATAATTCCATCAACATCAGCATTTAATCCAACACTGCCCATAGTATCATCTCTTTTGTTCAAATGATGAGTAACGAGTATTGTTAAATTATAATCTCTACATAGTTCTTTTAGTTTTCTAAACACAACTTCGTTTATTTCTTGATAGTTATTAATATCGTAATTAGTATCAAATTTTATATCTTTAAGCATATCTATTATTACAAATAATGGTTTTTTATCATAAGTTAATCCATGAATTTCATTTTTGATATCTCTGATATAAAAATCTGGTGTATCATCATGATCTATTATGTGAAGTTTATCTATAACAGGGTGTAAATTCATTAAATTATATCTCATATCTAATTGATTTAAATCTCCCTCTGTGGTAATATATAAGACATGAGAGGGCTTTACTTTTAATCCTAAAAAATCTTCTCCTGTAGTAAGAGAGGAGGCAAGTTGTTGAGCGAACATTGACTTGCCCACCTTAGGATGAGATACAAGTAGATAAACTCCATTTGATATCATTAGGTCTTCAACGATGATATCTTTTTTTATGCTTTTAACATCATTTAATTGTTTCATTTGTATCCTCCTCTTACATTTTTTTAATTAATTCTTTACTAGAAACTCTAGATTCTAGATAAGGTATATCAATATCAAAGAATGCTACAACTTCTTTAGTTGGAACTACAGACTTTGGAATAAGATAACCTTGTTTTTCAAGCTTTTCTTTAATTTTCTTTTTAGCCTTTAGTGCAGAATTTCTTCCTAGATGTCCTAACTTCATAATATCTTCTAGGGTGCACCATTGTTTGGCTATTAAATTTAATGTTTCTTCTGCATTCATGCTTTTTCCTCCTTTCTTTAATTTTTTTGTGGTGATATATAAATGTAATATATATCATCTAAAGAACTATAAATAATATATTTCTTTTTTCTTAATTCTCTAAATGCTAGAGCAACATCTTTTCTACTATCATTACTAAGAGAGTAGAGATCAATATTAGCCAATTCTTCATTAGATTTTACTAGTAGAGTATTAAGCATACCTATAGCACTTACTGATAAGTCTTTAGGTAATACATAATCATCAGTCGTTTCTTTTTTGAATAATTTCATTCTAATTCCTCCTTTCTTTTAGTCCGATAACCTGGACACAATATTAATATAGCACCGTCCGAAAAACTTGTCAATACTTTTTTGACCGAAAAACTAGACAAGATGATAAAAATGTGCTAAAATTAAATTGTGAAAGCCGAAAATGGAGAAAGAAGTGATTAAATGAACTCAGAAGAACTTAAAATATTAATTGAATCTGCAAGAGTTGAAAAAGGTATTTCTCAAAGAGAATTAGCTAAACAAACAGGTATCAGTAGAAGTACCTTAAATGATTTGATAAATGGTAAAATAAAAAAAGCAGATATCGATGATCTACGAAAAATTGCTGAAACATTAGATATGTCTTTACAAAAATTATTAAAAGCAGCAGGTTATGATGAAATGAGTTTCTATTTTTCTAAAAATAAATTGAAAGATAGAT
>JAFRIS010000030.1 GCA_017432665.1 Bacilli bacterium | reverse complement strand
TTGTTGCTCCAAACATTGCAAATAAGTGTTGGAATGCTAATACAATAGCTTCCTTCATTGGTGGCATTTCATTAATATCATATGCCATCTTCCCTTTTTTCAATATATCTCTCCTCTCTTAGGTAGTTTTATTACAAAAAAAGAAGGAATTAAAAAATATAACTCCTTCTAATTATTAAATAATAAAACTTTTGATGAGAATAGATAAGAATAGATAGTACTTCTTAGAATTATTCTGTTTGGTACTACTCCCTTAATCATTATTCTCACACCCTTTATATGAGAATAATACAAACATACAAAAAAAGCAAGTATTTTTGCTTTTTTTAAATTATTTTAATTGTAAATAACTTTCGATATAGTCTCCGCTTATTGTTCCACCTTTTTTACTCATCTTACCCATCATAGATACTTTTAAGAATATAGCATTAGCAAGTGTTGTATCTGATATATGATTAGTATTATCTCCAACTTCTGTAGTTTGACCAGATACATCCAAGAAATAAATATACCCTGTTTCTTTAGCTCCCGCAGCTATTGTTTTAGAAGTAATAGCATCTTCTTCTGTTGAGAATGTATCACCATAAGCTAAATCTTTTTTATCAGCATCAACTAATGCAAAATTTACGCCAACCATAGCTAGTGCATCTTTACCTTTATTTTCTACTTCAACTTGCATTCTTCCATATGTATCACTAGACCCAAATAGTCCTTTAAGTGTATGTTTTTCTGGTTGTGAAAGTGCTCTTACAGCAATTTTGTCATTTTTTCCTTTTGCAACTAATGTTTCTCCAACTCCAGCAGTAGATCCTTTACTACCACATCCTGTTGCCATAATAACTACTGCTAATACTACAGCAGTTGTAATAATTGTCTTAAAATTCTTTTTCATATTTCCTCCTATTTTTTATCTAAAACTATTAGATATGCTATCGAATCAATTACTAATAACGCTCCTAAAATATTAAATATTATTCCACCTGTTAAAAATACTACGCCTCCAACAATAATACCTACTACTCCAGCGACCATATTTCCATTATGAGCTAGTCTTGCACCAGCAAACATTACTCCAACTAATACTAATGCTACTACTAGTCGAACTACATCACCTTTTCCTGACAGTAAATTGACAATTTCAAAAATTGCATCAATTACTATAAACCAGAACATTAAATCAAATACTAGTTCAATTCCTTTTCTTCTTTTTTCAACATTATTGTCTTTGCTCTTAGCCATACATTATATCTCCTCTCTATTTTCAGTATAGTTTAAACAAATATCTTTTTCAATAATAAAAAAAGGCAAATTGTAAATTTGTGTAAACACTTTTTCTACATTTGTCTTTCATTCTATTTTCCTGCATTTTCTATGGCTTTAGCTAATTGATCAGGGCAACTAGTCTCTCTAAAACCACATTTTATTCCCTTTAGTCTTTTAATTACTTCGTCTTTATCTTGACCTTCTATTAAAGAAGCTATTCCTTTTAAATTACCGTTACAACCACCTGTTACAACTAAATTATGAACTTTGTTGTCATCATCAATATCAAAATCCATTTGTACAGAACAAACTCCTTTAGGTTCATATGCATGATGTTTCATATTAATTTCCTTTCTATGTTAATGAGTTGGTAAAATACATTTATTTAATATACATATTACATGTTTTACTATTCTGATATTCATTATAAGTTAATTTATATTCATTTAATTCACCAGGAACTTTAAAGAATACATAACCAGTAATGGTACCATTAGCAGGAACATCATAATCAAGTATTTTCCCTTCATTAAATAATGAAAATGATTCTAATGTTTTTTCTCCATTATCTATACGGACTAATCTAAATCCTCCTAAACCACTATCTAACTGAATTGTTTCAGAACTATTGTTTTTAACTTGTACTTTTACTCTAATGTATTTTCCTTCTTCGTTAGTCATCTTTTCAGCATCCAATACTGTAATTTCATAATTATTATATTCACAAGGTTTTCCTACAGATATTTTAGAATCTTTATTTGAGTATGCAAATAACCAAGCTAATGTTATTATAACTAATAATACTATTTTAACAATTGGTTTTTTCTTAGGACTTTCTATTACTGTTTCTACCAAAGCTTCCTCATTTTGATATTTCTTTGCTTTTATTAAAGCGAATATCATAGCAGCATAACAAGCTATTCCTGCTACTATGAAAAGAATCATATTACCGTTAGCAAAATCCCAAGTCCCATGAATCAAGATTGGAATTACTAAAGCTAAGACATTAAATAAAGCTTTTTTATTCTTTTCTTCTCCTAACACTAGAAGCATTCCCATTATGCAACCAAACAAGATATGCATATTAAATGATCTTATTAATATAGATTTATAGCTCAAATCCATTTCTAAATAAGCATAGTTTTCAATTACTCCAAAAAGTAATCCTATTAATATGATATTGATTAATATTTGGCTTTTCTTTTTAGGTTTAGATATTTTTAAAGTGATAAACTTTGATGTTTCTTCAGAAAATCCAGCATAACATAAATAGTAAATATAGGCTACTATTCCCCCAACCATTCGATGGGTTTCAGGAATAACTAATCCTAGTATTGAATTAAATACATATACTACTATAACTACAGATAGATACGATAATAAAGCAAGATTAATAAAATTATCAACCTTTAATTTTAAAACTTTAACTATTATAAAAAATATTAATAATGGAATACAGCTTAATAATATTTGTAACATAAAATACTCCTCTCCTATTATGTATAGTATATCACAATCTTTTTTTTAAAAAAGCAAGCGCCAAATTATTAAGCGCTTGTTTACATTTTTTTACTTTTTCAATTTATGAATTAGTTTAAATAAATTATAATGCCATGTGATTGGTAATTCGAATTCTCCAATTAATTCTTCTACATAGCCATTAAATCCTCTTTTAAATTCATATATTCCATAATCTTTAGGATGTTCATTTATATTTTCTGGTATACCATAGAAATTATGTCTCTTAAAGCCATTCTTTATTCCATATTTAATTAATTCCCATTGAATTAAATACTGTGAATTAAACTTTAAGAACTCTTCATAATTACCGCTTGATAAATATATTACTTCTGGTTTTATTAACATAAACATTGAACCTGATAAAGTAATAATATCAGTACCTTTATCTTTCATAATATCTTCTGAATCAGTAATTCTTTTATCAATAGAATTAATTTCATTAGTTAGATTCTTCTTTTCTCCATCATTATACTTCGCATCACTTAAACTATTCAATTTGTCTTCTTTTTCTTTTCTTTCTGATTTTAATCTTTCAACATATTTTTTTAAATTTAATTCCGTAATAAAGTATTTAATTTCATCTTTATCATGAAATAATTTATACATTTCTTGATAGTATGATAATTTACGATTAGAAAAACCTTTTCTTTTAGATGTTTCTTCCATAATATTTTGAAATCTATCTAGTTCATCATAACCTATTTCATTGACACTAATACCAAATTTTTCTGTTTTACGAATATTATTTCTAGTATTTGGTTTCATTTCTTTCATTATTTGTTCTTCTGTCTTACCTTCTAAATCTAAAGAAAACATCCAGCCAACTTGTTCCATATTAGGAGTAGGAACTTTTTTAAAACCTAGTTTATATAAATTATCTACTACTTTAGAGTTATCTACTCCGCCTTCAACAATATTTCCATCAATATCTCTTTCTTTATATATTAAATATGGATCTACCCTAAAAATATAGCCTTTTTTTTCTTTAATATACTTTTTTAATTCATTAGTAAAGAAATCTACTAATTTTTGATTATTAAGATCTAATAGATATCCTCTAGGAGAATAGAATTCATATTTACCAAAGTGTCTACTATGAGCTAATAGCATAGTTGCTGCGATTAATTTATCATCTTCTTTTACTCCTACATAATATGTATCCCAATTAGATTTTTTTCTTAATTCTGAAATCTCTGGAGCTGATAAAAAAGTCTTTAGGGGATGCTTTTCCCAATACTTTTTATATTCTTTTTCTGTTATTTCTTGAAATTTCATATTACCTTTCCTTTCTTTTGCTTTTTTTTCTTTTTCTTGTAATTTTCATCTTTTAAGAAAAGAGTACTTATCAGTAAAACTATTACTGTAAATAACAAGAATAATGATATGCATAGTACGACACTAAACTTATCTTTTTGTGGTTTAGTAGTATCCAAATAACTATTAGTTAAGTATTCATTATAATTATCTTTAGTTATGGCTACTTCATTTTCTGCAGGTACGAAATTAGGAATATTCTTAATAGCTAAATTCTTTACTTTATCATCTACTATTACTGGATAACCATATACTCTAATAGATTTAGGTTCTTCTTTAGTTCTTTCATAAGTATAATCAATAATGTCTTTATACTTATCATAACTGTTTTCATTAATTGCGATTAAATAAGTATGCCATAAACCGGTATCTTCTTTTTCAATAACAAAATGAATTCCTACATTAGTATCTTTATAATAAGCAAACTTTTCAGACATTCTTGAAATATCTATATAAGTATAATCATCAACACTCTCTACTTCTGACCAAGGAATTATTTTATTTTTTTCTTGAAATAAACGATATGAGCAAACAAAAAGAATTGTAATTATTATTAGATAAATAATAGATACAAATAGTTTAAAAGCAATAAATTTTTCTCTACTATGTTTCTTTTTCATATGCCCTCTCTATCCCTATTAATCATATCATATTTTTAAAAAAGAAAAAAGTTGCATAACAACTTTTATTCATCAAATAGATCTTTTATATTTTCTTTAGGAACTAGCATCTTCATACTTTGTTCTACTTTGAAGTTAAATTTAGTTGAAGTTGATTTATATTCTTCACCATCAATACACCAAGATGTCTTAGGACTATCTAAAAATTCTATTTCTAAATTATCAGTACGATAATATTTCACTTTAGGAATATCTTTTACATCCATAGTACTTACTTGAACAATCATCTTTAACATATCTGCTTTTGTTTTTATATTAGCAAAAGCTACTTCAAACATTTTATCATCTAATTTAACATCATAATAAACATCTGGTTGTCCAGCTATATGTGATGAATTAGAGATAAAGAAGAACGAATAAGTACCACGGTGTTCTTTTCCATCTATTTTATATTTTATTTCATATTGGTGAATCTTATTTCTTAATTGCTTTAAGCCATAGATAATATAAGCAATTTTTCCATATCTTTTCTTTAGGCTTCTAGGAGTAGCATATGCCATATCAATATAATCTCCTAAACAAGCAACATAAACAAATGGTGTTTCATCTATATAGCAAATATCTACTTTCTTTGCTTTACCTTGAAGCAATACTTCTAAGTTTTGAAAAACTGTTCTATTTAAGCCATACATATGACCTACATCATTAGTACTACCCATTGGTAAAGGAGCAATTAATAATTTCTTTTCACGCATCATATTACCAGCAACTATTTCATTTAAAGTTCCATCTCCACCACCACTGATGACAAGATCAGTATTTTTATCAATCGCTTGAATAATATTTTTAGCATCCCCACGAGCTTTGGTAAAAATAATCTCTGTATCATAACCATATTTTCTTAAAACATCATAAAAATCTTTATAATTTTTAATCTTTTTCTTTTTACCACTTTCTGGGTTCATGATAATTACACATTTTTTCATAACATCACCGCTTTTGAACTTACTGTTATTATACTATTATTTATCAAAAAAAGAAACTAAGTTCTTAGTTTCTTTTAATTATTAACAAATGCATTTTTAAAGTTAACTATCATAGCAGTAGCTTCGGCACGAGTTGTATTACTTCCTGGTTCTAAATACTTTCTATTGTTAATAGTTTTACCACTCATTACTTTGTACTGTACTGCCCATCTAAGAGCAGGTTCAGAGTATCCACCTCTTACTTTACTATAATCTACAAAATTAGCTAAACTTATAGTTCCTGTTGAATTATATTTTTTGTATATTGCATAGTTATTTAATATAACAGCTAAGTCTTGTCTAATTATTGGATCATTTGGTCCAAACTTACCACTGTTTCCATAACCGTGGACAATATCTTTGGCAGCTGCCCATTTTACTGCATCTGCATAATATTGACTATCACTTACATCAGAAAATCTATTGTAATAGTACATACCACTTGGAGATCCTTCCATTCTCCATAGAAGTGTTACTAATTGTCCTCTAGTTATTTTATCATTAGGGCCAAATGTAGTATTGTTATATCCTGCTATAATTTTTTCATTATAAGCTGTTTTTATTACATCATAATACCAACTATTCTTAGATACATCTTTGAATGGTAAATTATCGCTTGGTGCAGAAGTAACTGTTACAAAGCAAGTGGCTTTCTTACCACTAGATGCTTTAGCAATAATCATAGTAGTTCCTGCGCTTTTGGCTGTTATTTTTCCAGTATTAGTTATACTAGCTACATTAGTATTATTACTTGTCCAAGTAATTGTTTTATCAGTTGCGTTACTTGGTGTAAGTGTAGCAATTAATACTTCGCTTTCTCCTACCATTAAAGTAGTTTCTTCTTTATTTAATTTTATTTTAGTTACCGGTATATCAGAACTAATTACTGTTACTTGACAAGTAGCTGTTTTTCCATTAGAGGTTGTTACTGTAATAGTAGCATTTCCTATCTCGCTAGCAGTTACTTTTCCTTCACTATCAACACTTGCTATTGTTGAATCACTACTTGACCAAGTAACATTTTTATTTGTTGCATTACTTGGTGTAATTGTTACTGTTAATGTATCACTTTCTCCTTCTAGTAGATCAAGTGTAGCTTTATTTAAAGTAATACTCTCAACTGGTATTTCTGATGAAGATACACGAACTGTACAAGTGGCTGTTTTATTATTTGATGTTATTGCAGTAATAGTAACATTTCCTGCTTTTTTAGCAGTTACTTTTCCATTACTATCAACACTTGCTATTGTTGAATCACTACTTGTCCAAGTAATATTCTTATTTGTTGCATTACTTGGTGTAATTGTGGCCGTTAAAGTTTCATTATTTCCTACTTCTAGAGTAAGATTTGTTTTATTTAAACTAATACTTTCTACTGGCACTTCATCTTCAGCTACTGTTACTTCACATGTTGCATGTACTCCATTGGTTGCTGTAACTCGAATTGTTGTAGTACCTTCATTTCTAGCAATTACTCTTCCTGTGCTATTTACAATAGCTATTTCTGGATCATCTGATTCCCAAGAAATTGTTTTGTCTGTTGCATCATCTGGTAGTACTGTAGCTATAAGAACTTCACTTGCCCCTGGAGCTAAAGTAAGCTCTGTTTTGTTTAAAGTTATTTCTTCTACTTCTACATCTGGTTCTTCTACATGAACTGTACAAGTAGCTGTTAAGCCTCCTACTGTTGTGGCAGTAATTATAGCCGTTCCTGGACTATGAGCTACTATTGTTCCATCACTATATGTATCGACTACACTATCATTTGATGATGACCAATTAACATAGTCATATGATCCTTCAGGATAATAAATTACTTCTAAAGTTACTTCTTGTCCCATAGCCATAGTTAATTCTGTTTCACTTAAAGCAATTGATTCAACTACAAGAGTATTTTCTTCTACTGAAACATAGCATGTGTCTTCGTAACTGTTAGATGCAGTAGCAGTTATAGTTGCTTCTCCTACTCCTACAGCAGTCACTTTCCCTTCATCATTTACTCTAGCTACAGTTTCATCTGAAGAAGTCCATCTAACTGTCTTATCAGTTGCATTTTCTGGTTCTATTATGGCATATAGAGTTTCACTCTGTCCTTCAATTAAATTTAATTCATTTTTATTTATTGAAATATTCGTTACTGGAGCAATTACTGTTACTTCACAAACAGCTGTTTTTCCGTTAACTGTTATTGCGGTAACTAGAGCTGTTCCAGCATTAACCGCTGTTACTACTCCATCTTCTACTGTAACTATATCTTCTTCTGAAGATACCCATAAAACTTCTTTATTAGTAGCATTATTTGGCTTAATTGTTGCTACTAATGTATCACTTTCTCCCTCATTTAGAGTAAGTGTTGTTTTATTTAATTCTATAGAAGCTACTTCAATTATTGGTTCTGTTACTGTTATTTCACAAGATGCTTCCAAACCATTAATTGTTGTTGCTGTAATTGTTGTAGTTCCAGCACTAATTGCTGTTACTACTCCATCTTCTACTGTAGCAACATTTTCGTTTGAAGAATCCCAACTAATTGTTTTATTAGAAGCATTACTTGGAGTAATTGTCGCTATTAAAGTTTCTGATGAACCTACTTCTATATTAGTAAACGCTTTATTTAAAGTTATATTTACTGGTAGATTTTCTGTTACAGTTACTGTACAAGTAGCTGTTTTATTATTACTTGATTGAACAGTTATAGTAGCAGTTCCAACATCATTAGCAGTTATTCTTCCTGTATTATCCACTCCGACAACATTAGCGTTTGATGTCATCCAAATTAAATTAGTATTTGTAGCATTACTTGGATTAATTGTCGCTACTAAAATATCACTTTCTCCAGCAATTAAACTTACACTTGTTTTATTTAAACTTACGCTTTGTACTGGTATTTCAGCACTTGTTACAGTCACTGTACAAGTATCCTCCATACCATTTGAAGCCTTAGCCGTAATAACTGCAGTTCCAACTGTATGAGCTGTTACAATACCATCTTCTACTGTTGCTACATTTTCATTTGAAGAAATCCATCTAATTGTTTGATCAGTAGCATTTTCTGGAAGAATTGTAGCTATTAGTTCATCTGTTTCTCCTACTACTATACCAGTAGTTGTTTTATTTAAATAAATGTCTATTACTGGCACATAAGCAGCTGTAACATTTACAATACAAGTAGCAGTTAAACCATTTTCAATTGTAACATTAACATATGTAGTTCCGGCTCCTACGGCTGTTACTACTCCATCTTCTACTGTCGCAACATTTTGATCACCACTAAACCAATCAACTACTCCTGGATTAGCACCAGTTGGAGTTACAGTATACGATAATGTATCTGTTTCTCCGGCAACTAAGTTAAGTTCTGTTTTATTTAGAGTAAGCGTTTCTACTTCTGGATATTCAACTTCTACAACACAGTATCCTTCTACACCATTAACAGCTGTTGCTGTTATTACAGTAAGTCCTTCCCCTACAGCAGTTACTAATCCACTTTGATTTACTGTCGCAACAGATGTATTAGAAGAATCCCATATAAGTGTTTTATCAGTTGCATCACTAGGAGTAACTGTTGCGATTAAGGTTTCGCTTCCGCCTGGATTTAATTCTAAATATTCTTTATTCAAAGATACACCTGTTACAGAAACTCCTGCTTCTCCAACAGAAACGGTACAACTAGTAGCACTTTCATTTCCTGTTGTTACAAGAATAGTAGTAGATCCTTCTCCTACAGCTGTAACTACTCCATTTTGATTAACAATAGCTACACTAGTATCATAACTATACCAAGTAACTGTTCCAGGATCTGCTCCTGCTGGAACGACAGTTATTTCTAACGTTGCACTTTCTCCGATATTTAAGTTCAATTCATTATAATTCAAATATATTTCTTCTACATCTAAACCAACAACTGTTACAGTACAAGTTGCCATCAATCCATTTATAGTTGTTGCTGTAATTGTTGTAGTTCCAGCACTAATTGCTGTTACTACTCCATCTTCCACTGTAGCTACATTTTCGTTTGAAGAATCCCAACTAACCATTCTCTCAGTTGTTTCGGCTGGTGTAAAGATAGGTGCTATCTCAAAGTCATCACCAACTTCAATAGTAATCTCACTATCACTAAGAGAAATACCTGTTGGATATACTTCCTCTCCTTGATCTTCTACAATATGAAGAGTTAATGTCTGTGGTTCACTACTTAATCCAGCCCAATTATCTTCAGGGATAAGTTGAACATTTACTGTTCCCTCTCGCAATGCCTCAATATAATGTCTATTATGTACTTCTATATAATTCCCATTATAGCTTTCTGGATTCAAAACAATAATATTTTTATTAGAAGCATTAGCAGGTGAAAATGTTGCTAATAAATCATTAACATCTATAGTACTTCCTACATATATTGTTGTTTCTATTTCTTCAAGAACAAATTGTTGAACATGAACACCTACTTCTAAATCATAAGTAGCTGAATCTCCATATTGGTTAGTAACTGTAATAACTGTATTTCCAACATTAAGCGCAGTTACTTTTCCACTAGAGTTTACTGTAGCTACATTTGTATTACTACTTGTCCATGTTAAGTTTTGATTTAAATCATTCTGTGGATAAGCCATTAAATTTAATTGGTCTCCCGAATAAATTAAATGCTTATCTCCTGCAATTCCAATTTGAGCATCTTCTGCTAAAATAGTAAATCTCGATTCATATTCTACTGTTGTATCATTAATAATACTTGTTTTGCTACTGGTATGATTATCATTAATGTTTTCATCAACTAACTCAAAGTCTTCAGCAAAATGATAACCTATTGGGGCATATAAAGTTACCTTATAAACATAAGTCTTTCCAACTTCTACTTCATAATCATATAAGTCATTTAATTCCCCATTTTCTTCTACATACCAGCTTCCCTCTGTATTAATTCCCATATAATCGTCAACATCAACAAAGTTTATTTCTCCACCAGCTACCGGAGGATCAGAATACAATAGTTTTACATCATCAGTGTTAATTACTAAATCGTCTTTATCTCCAAAATAGAAATATGCACTCATTGATTGATTAGTATATGTTGAAGCATAAGTATCTGCTGAACCTAAATAGTATGTACTATCATCAAAAGCATCCAAGAAATAATTTGTACCATAAAATGTAGTAAATTCTACTGTATAAATATACTCTTTATCTTCCTCAAAAACAGAAGTATCTTCCATTACATCATCATCAGTTAAGTTATACCAAGACTCACTACTAATAGTATATTTACTATTAGTTCTTGCGACTGGTCCAGTTTGACCTAACACTGGTAAATCAATATCCAAATGAGCTTGTTCTATAGATGATGGGTCAAATTCTTGATCACTTGTATAAACATGCATTACAAGGCTCATATAGTCATCACTTGTATTATCATCTGAGTTAAAACAGTATTCATCTTCAGTCATAGCAGAAAAATCAATCTCTTTTGAACCATAATATTCATATACCAAATGATACTCATAATATTTGTTAGCAGCAAATTTTTCACCTGTTTGCGCTAATCTATGATCAGTTTTATTAACCCAATACTGGTCTATTATAGTTATTTCAGTATTTTCTACATAAACTAAATCTTGTCCAATAGTAATATCATTAGCAAAGTTAACATATACATAGTCATCATCAAGTGCTTTTGCTAAAAATGGTAAGCAACTAATTGTCAATAATAGTACTATTATCATTATTTTTTTCTTCATTTGGCAATCATCTCCTATTATGTTAAATATACCATATGTTAGCGTTTTTTGGCAATAAAAAAGAGCAATTCTAATAATAGAATTTACTCATATCTACACAACCATTAATACCTGGAATTGAAGCACAATTTGTGTATTGCCATCCTTCATATGGACCAGTATATGTAAGTGCAGGCCCCCATTGAGCAACCCAAGTAGCATAATTTCTTACAGAACTTGGGAATCTGGTTTCAATATGATTCTTATCAGAATATACTCTAGTTTTAATACATAATTTCTTTTCTGTATTATTTATAAATGTTGTGATCATATCTTTATAAGTATTTTGACTTATACTGTCACTACTTTCTCCAGTAGATTTAATAACCCAATCTTCTAAATCATAGTAAATTGAGAAAATATTAGAAGCAATCTTAACTTTGTTTTCTTTAACTGTATCTACTAAGAAATTAGATTCTCTTAATGCCTCATCTTTGTTTTCACCATAACTAAATAGATAAACACTATATGGAATACCTAATCTTTCTAATTCAGCTTTATTTGTTAAGAACTTAGTGTCTATAAAGCCTATTCCATATCCTAGTCTTAAAATTACAGCATCTACTTTTCCAGAAGCTTTTACTTTGTTCCAATCAATATTACCATTATGAGTTGAAATATCTGCAACACGAATCTCTCTAACATATTTCTTGAATGCTCCATCTATTTCATCGAATTTCCAGAATTTATCCATCATGTATTGAACTCCTTTAGCAAGTGTTCCATCCGGATTATAATAGTACTTTTTACCATTAACTACTTTGAATCCTTCTACTTTACCATTAGTAGTATTAAATTTATAACTTCTACCATTTACTTCTTGAACATCTTTGTATGCCTTACCATCTTCACCTAAATAGTAATAATCTCCGCAATATTCAATCCAACCTGTACGCATTACTCCTTCTTGTCCTTTAGCATTAGAGAAGAAATAAATATCACCATTAATAGTAGTAAATCCTCTAGCAATATCTCCACCAGTATTTGCATAATATTTTTTACCATTAACAGTAAACCAGCCTGTTTGAATATATGGATTTAAATAGTATATTTTATCACCAATAGTAAGTAATCCTGTCTTTTTAGCACCATATTTTGTTTTATCTCTTGATAAGAAATAAATCTTACCATCTATAGTTTGAAATCCTACTTGAATTGCCCCTTCATTATTGGCATAATACTCATTTCCTTTATAAGTAAACCAACCTGTTTTGGCATCAGGATTTAAATAATAATTAGTGCCTCCTACTGTAAGCATTCCTGTTTTTTTAGCACCATATTTTGTTCTATCTCTTGATAAGAAATAAATCTTACCATCTATAGTTTGAAATCCTACTTGAATTGCCCCTTCATTATTGGCATAATACTCATTTCCTTTATAAGTAAACCAACCTGTTTTAGCATCAGGATTTAAATAATAATTAGTGCCTCCTACTGTAAGCATTCCTGTTTTTT
>JAFRIS010000029.1 GCA_017432665.1 Bacilli bacterium | reverse complement strand
TTAGCAGAACCTCCTGCAGAATCACCCTCGACTAAGAATAATTCTTTTTTATCTTTTTCTTTACTTTGAGCAGGAGCAAGTTTACCTGATAAACTTCTTTCTTTATTATTTTTTTTAGTACCCTTACGAGCTTCTTCACGAGCTTTACGAGCAGCTTCACGTGCTATCTTACTCTTTAAACTCTTATTAATAATATCAGTAGCAATAGCTTTATTTTCTTCTAAATAAACTCTAATTTGCTCTGTAACAATATTTTCAACTGCAGTCTTAGCCCCGGGAGTACCAAGTTTACCTTTAGTTTGTCCTTCAAATTGTAATATCTCTTCAGGTATCTTTAAACTTATAACAGCAGTAAGGCCCTCTCTTACATCACTACCTTCAAAAGCTTTTTCTTTACCTTTAACAAAACCATTACTTTTAGCATAGTCATTAAATACACGAGTTAAAGCAGTCTTAAACCCCACCTCATGACTACCACCATCTATTGTCTTAACATTATTAACAAAACTAACAATATTTTCATTATAAGTATCAGTATATTGCATTGATATTTCCACATCAATCTTATCTTTAATTCCATTAAAACTTAATACTTTATGAAGAGTATTCTTACCTTTATTTAATTCTTCAACAAATTCTTCAATACCACGTTCATAATGAAATTTAGCATCTCTTTCATCTTCTTCATCTACTACTTCAATAGTAATACCTTTTAATAAGAAAGCACTTTCTTGCATTCTTTCACAAACCGTTGTATATGAGAAGTTAATTGTTGAGAAGATTTCATCATCTGGCATAAAATGAACAGTAGTACCAGTTCTGTTAGTAGTACCTATTTTCTTTAGAGGTACTGCAACATGTCCACCATTCTCAAATTTAATATAACTTTCTTCATGATCTCTTTTGATAGTTACTTCCATCCATTTAGATAAGGCATTAACTACACTTGAACCAACACCATGTAATCCACCAGATACTTTATAACCATCACTTTCAAATTTACCACCAGCATGTAATACTGTATAAATAACTTCAGGAGTACTTTTGCCAGATTCATGCATTCCAGTAGGTACACCACGACCATGATCTTCTACAGTTACTGATTTATCTTTATGTAGAGTAATCTTAATATAGTCACCATAACCATTAATAGCTTCATCTACTGAATTGTCAACAATTTCCCAAATAAGATGATGTAAACCACGTTTATCAGTAGAACCGATATACATTCCTGGACGTTTACGAACAGCTTCTAAACCTTCAAGAATCTTAATCGATGAAGCATCATATTTTCCTGCCATATTCTATCACTCCTATATTCCTATTACATTATACCCTAAAACTTTACGTTTTATCAACAATGCTTTACTTTATTTGACATTTATACTCTTATATAGCAAAGAAAAAATACCATTTCTGGTATTTATACTTCTTTTCCCATTACTAATTGATATTTAGTAGTAGCATCTATATCTATAAAACTACAAGTCTGAAGAATTAATACTTTTGAGTCTTCTCCTACTTCTACATCGCTCTTGACATATGATTTGTTTTTTAGTTTATTCAAATGTCCTCCATATGTAAGACCACCAAAACTTTTTAAATTAACATAATCAAAATCTTCAGTTTCTATATAGCTAGCAAATACTTCATATTTTCGTATACGACTACTATCAGTTAAATAAATGTATTTATTGTTTTTGAAGAATTCTTCATCATTGTAATATTTTAGTTTAACAAACGGAAGTGTTTGTTCAGGATCACTATGACTATATATTAATAATTTTTTATCATTTTTCAAATCATTACGATAATCTAAGAAATTAGCACCAATGATATTTGGTTGTTTATAAATATCATTATGTAAATAATAATCATTATCATTAGTTTGAACTATTGGTTCTCCTAAAACATTAGGTATTTCTACATATGCAACAATATCATTATTATTATATTGCTTTCTTAATTCAGCAATAGAAACAACATTATCTTTTTTTGCTTTATCTACAATAGCTACTTTAGTCTCAGGTACTTCTTTTAAGTACTTAGGATTTACTTCAACTATAGCCGACAAATAGACAAGTAATAATATTGGTATTATTATTTCTAATTTCTTTCTCATAGTATCCCTTCTTTGCGGCATATTATAACATATTTGCTTATAATAGTCAAAAAAAGAAGACATAGTCTTCTTTCTTTTATTCAAATACTCTTTTAATTCCTACGCTAGCAAACATAGCAAGTATAGCCATAAGAAGTGCTAAGTACTTATCAGTAGCTTCACTGATTCCTGTAATACCTGTGTTAGGTGGTACAATCTCAGGTGGATTTTCTACTGTATTAGTGATTGTAAATCCATCAGCATCTGTTCCAGAAATAGCTGTTGTATAGTGTGCTACTGGTTTTTCTTTAATTGTATATTCAATTTCTTTTCCATTAGCAAACTTATCTAATCCTTCAACTGTTAATGTCCAATCATCATCAGCACTAATTGTAACTGTCTTAGCTAATTTTCCATCAGCGTAAACTTCTACTGTAATATTATTTGGACGATATTTTAACTTATTGTCATTATCTTTCCAAACCTTACTAATAGTAATTTGAGTCTTTTCTCTTTCATGAGTATTAACAACTACTACATTCGTATTATTGTCATCCTTTGGAGTATATGATGTATCAGTATTTTCATAGTACTCTACTGGATCTTCAATAACTAAGTATTCAATTTCTACTCCATGATCTCTAAATTTAGCTAGAGGTCCGAATGAAATATTCCATCCTTTTTCTTCAGTAATTGTTTCAGTTTGAATTTCAGTTCCATCTTTTAATAGATGTACTGTGATTGATTTAGGTCTTCTACCATCATTATCATTATCGTCATCCCAAGACTTAGTAACATTGAATGTTATAGTTTGTGGATCATAATGATTCTTAATTTCTAAGTCAGTAACACTTGTTCCTGTATATGGAGAATCATCTGCTAATGTTTCAACTACAGAGTATTCGATTTCTTGACCTAAATATCTCTTAGGTAAATCAGTAAATGTATGCTTCCATGTATTATTATTTTGATAGTCAGCATCTGTTACTGTTTCTGTTGCTGAAGTATATTTTACTTCACCATTTACTTTACCAATTAATGTCATTTTAATTGTTTCTGGTCTAACACCATCTTGATCGTTAGCGTCATCCCAAGTCTTAGTAACTTCAATTGGTATTAGTGTTGGATTATAAGTATTAACTACTGTAAATCCTTCAGCAATACTTCCTTGATATTCAGTATCGTAATCAAGTACTGCTTCTTCTTTTACTTCATATGGTATTTCTTGTCCATCACGGTATTTATCTAATCCTGTGAATGTATCAGTCCAGTTGTTTTCAGCAGATAATGTCTTAGTACCAACTACTTTTCCATTATCAAGTAAGTTCACTACAACTGATGTTGGATTTCCGAATCCATATGGATCGTTATTTACCCATTCTTTCTTAACTGGAATGTCAATCTTCTCAGGTTCATGAGTATTTGTTAATGTTGTAACTGTTCCTGATTTAGAAGTATCAGTTAATTCATATCCTGTAGGTAAATCTACTTCTTCCCAAGTATAGTCAATAGCTGTTCCTTTATCATTTAATGGTAGTCCTTTAACTGTTGCAGTCCAATCAGTGCTTTCACTTAATGTTACAACAACGTCTTCACCATCTTTTTGAACTGGTTGTTCATTACCTAATAATTTAACAGATAATGTTTCTGGTCTCTTACCATCTTGATCTTCAGCATCATCCCATACCTTCTTAACTGTTGCTTCAGTTAATTCGATATCATGAGTATTTGTTAATGTTGTAACAACTGCTCCATTACCATCAGTATCAGTAGATGTATCACTTAATGTATATCCTTCTGGTAAGTCTTCTTCAGACCATTCATATTTAACTTCTTGTCCATGGTTGTGATATTTGAATAATCCTCGAACATATTCTTTCCAATTATTTTCTTCACTTAATGTTACTGAATCTCCTTCATATGATTCATCATCAGAAGTTAAGCTTAATGTTAACGTATCTGGTCTAATATCATCTCTATTATCATCATCATCCCATACTTTCTTAACACATACATATGTCTTTTCAGGATCATAATGGTTTGTAATAGTTATAACTTTTCCAACCTTTTCATTACTCTTTATAGTATATTCTTCTGGTTTTTCCTCAGTCCATCTATAATCAATTTCTTGACCATGATTTTCATACTTAGGTAATCCAGTAACTGTTGCAGTCCATTGATTTTCTGCATTTAGAGTAACTTCAGTATTATCAGCATCATTTAATGTTACTTTTAATTCAGGTGGTTGTTTACCATCACGGTCGTTATCATCATCCCAAACCTTTAGAACTGTTGATTCTGTAGTTTCAGGAGTATAACTATTAGTGAATGTAGTTACAGTACCTTGTTTAGAAGTATCTGTTAATTCATAACCAGACGCTTTAACAGATTCTTCATCTTCTGTCCAAGTATAAGTAATTTCTTGTCCACCATCTTTATATTTTGGTAATCCATCAATTGTTGCTGTCCATTCATTTGCTTCAGTTAATGTAACTGGTTCAAATGTCATAGTACCATCACTTAATGTTACTACTAATTTTGTTGGTCTCTTACCATCTTGGTCATTAGCATCATCCCAAACTTTCTTAACTGTTGCTTCAGTTTCTTCAGGACTATATTTATTTGTTAAAGTTGTTACTGTTCCTACAGTATCATTGCCAGTCAATTCATAACCAACTTCTTTAACAGATTCTTCATCTTCTGTCCAAGAATATGTAATTTCTTGTCCACCATCTCTATATTTTGGTAATTCATCAATTGTTGCTGTCCAGTTATTACTTTCATTTAATGTAACTGGTTCAAATGATTTAATACCATCACTTAAGATTACTGTTAATGTTTTTGGTCTAACACCATCTTGGTCATTATTATCGTCCCAAACTTTCTTAACAGTTGCTTCAGTTGTATCTATATCTCTATGGTTAGTTATAGTTGTAACTTCTCCTGCTGTTGTATTTCCAGTTTGAGTATAACCAATTTCTTTAATTGAATCAGAATCTTCTGTCCAACTATATTCAGCTGCTACTCCAACTTTACCTTTTACATTCTTAGGTAAATCATTAATAGTAGCTGTCCATTCATCTTTAGCTGTTAATGTAACTGGTACATCATCAAATTCATCATCACTTGAATGTAATACTACATCTAGTGATGTTGGTCTAACACCATCTCTATCTTCATCATCATCCCAAACTTTAACTACAGTAGCTTTAACTGTGTCAATGTCTCTATGGTTAGTGATTGTTGTAACTGTTCCTGCAGTTGAAATAGATTTAAGAGTATATCCTTCAGGTAATCCCTCTTCATCTTCTGTCCAACTGTATTCAGCAGCTACTCCAACTTTTCCTTCTACATTTACAGGTAATCCTGTAATTGTAGTAGTCCATTCATCTCCAGTTCCTTCTAATGTAACTGGGATATCATCAAAGTTTTCATCGCTTGAATGTAATACTACATTTATTGAAGCTGGTCTAACTTTATCTCTATTGCTATCATCATCCCAAACTTTCTTAACTGTAGCGCTAGTAGTATCTATATCTCTATGGTTAGTGATTGTTGTAACTTCTCCTGCTGTTGTATTTCCAGTTTGTGTATAACCAAGACTTTCAATTGAATCAGAATCTTCTGTCCAACTATATTCAGCTGCTACTCCTTCTTTACCTTTTACATTCTTTGGTAAATCTTCAATAGTAGCTGTCCATTCATCTTTAGCTGTTAATGTAACTGGTACATCGTCAAATTCTTCATCACTTGAATGTAATACTACATCTAGTGATTCAGGTCTAACCTTATCACGGTTATTATCATCATCCCAAACTTTTACTACAGTAGCTTTAACTGTGTCTATATCTCTATGGTTAGTTATAGTTGTTACTTCTCCTGCAGTTGTATTTCCAGTTTGAGTATATCCAAGATCTTTAATTGAATCAGAATCTTCTGTCCAACTATATTCAGCTGCTACTCCAACTTTTCCTTTTACATTCTTAGGTAAATCTTCAATAGTGGCTGTCCATTCATCTTTAGCTGTTAATGTAACTGGTACATCGTCAAATTCTTCATCACTTGAATGTAATACTACATCTAGTGATTCAGGTCTAACCTTATCACGGTTATTATCATCATCCCATACCTTAACGATAGTTGCTTTAACTGTATCGATATCTCTATGGTTAGTAATTGTAGTTAATTCACCTTCCGTTACAGTAGAAACAAATGCATAACCATCAGGTAATCCAGTTTCATCTTCTGTCCAAGTATATTCAGCTTCTACACCAACTTTACCTGGAACATATTTAGGTAAATTCTCTTCAGTAGCTTCCCAACTATCTCCGCTTAATGTTACTTCTCTTTCTTCAAAATCAGTATAATTTGTAGAACTTAATGTAACTTTTAATGTAGCTGGTCTAGCTTTGTCACGATTATTATCGTCATCCCATACTTTCTTAACTTTTGCTTTTACTACTTCAGGTGTGTGTGTATTAGTAACTGTAAATCCTGAATCATAAGTGCCTTCTACTTTGAAAGCATATGTTCCTGGTCCATCAGTACCAGTAATAACATCATCAGTTACTTCTTCTAATGTATAAGTAGCAGTTACTCCAACTGATCCTTCCTTATACTTAGGTAAACCTTTAAATGTTGCTACCCAAGCAGCTGTTTCACTAGTTACTGTAGTGTCATCATCTACTGTTCCATTTAATGTAACAGTATCAACTACTTTTCCAGTAGAATCTTTTAAGTTAAGAGTTATTGTAGTTGGTCTAGCATTATCTTGATTGTTTGCATCTGACCATACTTTAGTAGCTGGAATCTCAATAGTCTCAGGTGTATGTTTATTAGTAACTGTAAATCCTTCTTCTTGATCTCCTTCTACTTTTATAGCATATGTACCTGGTCCATCAATACCAGTAATAGCACCTTCTGTTTTTTCAGCAAGTGTATAAGTAATTTCATTACCTTCATCATCATATTTTGATAAGTTCTTAAATGTTCCTACCCAAGCTGCCGTTTCACTAGTTACTGTAGTATCATCATCTTTTGTTCCATCTAATGTAACAGTATCAACAATATCATTACCATTCTTAATTTGTAATGTTACTGAGCTTGGTCTAACATTATCTTGATTATTAGCATCATCCCATACTTTAGTAGCTTCTACTTCGATTGTTTCTTCGTTGTCAATAAATACTTTTCTATGTGATAACACTGTAGTTGTTTGAACATTTGGACTTGTAGTAACAGAAATTTCTTTTAAACTTCCGTCATCATTAATATAATCTACAGATTTTAATGTATCTGTCCAATCATTATCTTTATTTAATGTTAATGTTCCTACTGTTTCATCATCAGACTTAACAGTAGCTGTTACTGTACCTGTAGCATTCTTAGCACTTACAGTAACACTTGTAGTTCCATCATAAGTAGCTTTATATCCTTCAACTACTTCTTCTTTTGCAGAGTAGTCAATGAATCCATTAGCATCGCTTAAATCTAAATCTTTGAATGTTGCTACCCATGTATCTGTTTCTCCATTATCATCTGCTGTTCCATCTAATTCAATTTTTGTATCAGTAGCTACACCATTTTTATACAATACAACATTTACTTTAGTTCCAGCTTTAGGCTTTCCTTGTGCCCAAGTCTTCTCAACAATTAAGTTAGTTTTTGGATAATTATTTACATATTCAACTGAATATGAAGTATTAGGAGCTACAACAAATCCATGTGTAACTTTACCATTTACTTCAGGTGTATAAGTAAAGTCATAATGAACATTATCTCCACTACCTCTTTCAGTATATATAACATCTCCGTATTTCCATAATTTATTACCTTCAGAATCAGTACCATTTACTACTGCACCAAGTGGTAATACTTTAGTAGAAGTTACTAATGTATCAGCTGATACTTTAGTTAACTCATATGGAGAGTTAAGAACTTCTGTAATTGTATATTCAGAACCAGTTCCTAAGTTGATGAAACGTACATTCCATCCGTGTTGTAATTTAATATAGAAACTAGCTGCTCCTGAACCATTTTCTCTTACATAGAAGTAATCAGATGGTCTCCCTTGAGGATCAGTAACCTCAGGAGTTGCATCAGTGTCAACATCAGTATAAGCTACTGATTTATTGTTAACAGTATCCCAAATTGAGAACCATACTTCTGTATCATCTTCATTTTTAATAGTATAATTAAATGTAAATTCAGTATCATCTAATTGATCACCAGTAACTGTCTTCATAACATTCAAGTTACTCTTACGATAGTTAGTAGCTGTAATATTAGCAGTAGTACCACTATATTTAGCATAGAATACTTCTCCATCTATACGATAGAATTCTTTATCGCCATCTTTATAGTAATCACCTGTCATACCAGATGGTACATCTAATCCTTCAACTTTAATTAAAGTTTTTAATACACCATCAATTAACATTGGACGAACTGTTTCAGCAACAAGTTCCCAGTGGTAAGATAACATATCATCTGGATTAGTTAATTCTTTTTCTTTTAAAGTATAATCATGTCCATGATCTAATACTTGGATACCAGTAATAGTCCCATTCTCTTTTATAGTTCTTAAAAGACCTGTAGCTATAAATTTAGAATCAACCCAATCATTATCATCACTTAAAGTCATTTCTTCTACTTTTTTCTCAGTAGATCCATTTACTTTATATAATTCCATTGTAATAGGCTTAGAGTCTTGATCATGGAAATCATTTTCCCATTTCTTTTCCACTGCCATTTGAGAAGCTTCAGTAGCTACTGGTGTTGGATTAGTATATGTATATGTTTGTTCTCCAGAACCAGGTATTCTACTGTCTGTATAAGTAATAGTTGCAGTAGAATTACCATCTTCATCTACAGTATTAGTATCTAGTCTATAACCATTACCATCTTTATGTAGATATTGTTTGATAACAGGATCTAAATCATCATAGTTCTTTATACCATTTTTTAGATCTGCTATTAAGTCATAAGTATCTTGTGATGGATATACATCGAATTTAACTTCATATTTAACTCCATCTTCAAGTAACTCTAATCCTGATAAATCCCAAACTACTGCTCCATCATCAGTTAGTTCTGCAGGATAATCAGTTTTTGCTTCTGGCCATGGTTGACCATTTTTATAATATGTAAAACTTGTTTCATCTACTTCAAGTAAATTAGCAATACCTGCACTAGTTGAAGATATCCCCATAGTAGTAGGGTCATTGATTTCAACATTACCAATTCCTGCTCTTTCAATATCTTCTAGAATTGCAGCAAAAGCATCTTCTAATTCAGCAGTATTAGATGCTGAATAATTATTTCCGCTAGGCGCACCTGCTGCAGTAGTAAGATTAGTCATGTAAGTTGAACCTGCAGTTGTACCATACGCAAAGATTGTATAGAATCTATCTTTTCCAACTTTGTTAGCTAATGTTTGTGCATCATCTGTGGCTTGATTATAAGCACGTTCCATATTAGGTTCTTCTTCTGCTCCTGAACCATAAACTCCTGCTGGCGCTCTGTTATCACGATCATTAAATCCAGCTTGAGTATTACGGAATGTTGGAGAACCATCTGAGAAGAATATTACATATGTTGGATCTGAATCGCCAAAACTAATTGTGTTAGCTTGAATAAGTGCAGCTTCCCAGTTTGTTCCACCAGCCCATCCTCCTGGAGTACTAATACCATTTACGGCATCGATATAAGTATCAGCAGAAGATGTTTTGGAAATGTCAGTTTGTGCAGTTGATGCAAATGTTACTAATGCCATTTCAACACAATCATTTGGATTTCCATCTTTTCCATTGTAACTAAGCAATGTATTAGCGAGTCCGTTTACTGCTGCTTGTGTAGCCTCTAAACGAGTTGCACTAGCATCATATACATAACGTTGTCCCTCATATGTAGTACCATTATACGAATATGTATATGTAGTCCATTGACCCCAACCACTACTAGTACGTGTTAATAGTTTATATTCACCATCAATAAGTCCATACATAGTGGCACCATTACTATTTGAAGCAACGTATGCTCCAGTTCCTGATCCACTATCCATAGAATTAGAACGGTCAACAATAACAATAACGTTAACTTTCGGTACAATTTTATCTGAATCACCAGTTACTGATAGTGACAGTTTATATGTACCATCTCCATTAGGATTTAGTAATTTTTGTCCCATTGGATCATCTGCGTATTTTTTCGCGTTAATACCGGTAGATTTTACTGTAAAAAATCCACCTAATGCAATCAAAAAGACACCTAAAAACAACAAACTAGCAATTAATGCATTTTGTTTCTTAATCTTATAGATTGATTTTGTTTTTTCCCCTGAATTTTTCATTCAACCATCCTCTCTCATTTTTTCTTAAGGCACAATATCCCTAACGTTGACTTACTATAATAATTTCAAGGTTTTGAAAAGTCAACGAAAAAAACAAATATAAAAGCAATTTTTATATATTTGTTTTTTGCTATAAATTTTATTTATATTGGTGAATATAAATTTTACATAAAAAAAATAAGTACTAATCTTAGTACTTACTTTTTAATCAATATTTTACTCTTTTCTTCAGTATAATCTTTAACTGCAGATATTAATTCAATTATATCAGTATATTTACAAAAACCAATTCCTGTTAATTCCCCATTATCATTAAAATCAGTTAAAGTTAATTTCTTAATAAAAAATGGCGTAACATTAGAACAATGAATTCTATCATTATGAGCCAAACAATTTCGTAAGAATGTTAAAGTATCAATTGGTTTTGCAACTATCAAAATGTTCTTTTTTTCATAATTGCTCAATTTATCTAAAGCTGCTAACACTTCTTTTTTCTTAACTATTAACTCATCTTTAGTTGTAGCTGCAATAAACTCATTATATTTATACTTTACTATACTAAAAAGAATATCTCTTACTGTATTAACATTAGATCTACTTTCCTTTGACACAACCATAAAATCTGGCCAATAATTAAACTTGGCGTTTTCACTTAATGCAGCATAGTATTTTTCTTGAGCTTTCTCAAAACTTTCTTTTACAATTTCATTACTGTCTCCAACATTATTATAGTTATTTAAGTGTTTTCTATAAGATATTTCAGAATTAAGCATTTGCTTAACATTGTTTCTTCTCGCGGTTTGAAAATCATCCAAAGCACCTTTAGTGTATGATTTCAAATGCTCATCAACAATACTTAAATAATCACTATTATTTAAGTTTTCTTCATTTAAAACAATTGTAATCAAACCATACATTTGTAAAAACGTCATGTAATAGTTATTAATATTATTGGTTTCCTTATAATAATCCTTCGCACTATAACTATCTTTTCTACCATTAATCATTTCTAATAACCCATTTATTTCCTCACTGGAATTATTATTCTCATCACTAGAAATAATAAACGAATAAATACTACTGATAGTATCTAATATATCTTTATTCTTAAAAACCAAACTGTTTAAATCATCAAACAATTCTTTAGGATCATTATAGCTGTTAGCCAACCTTGAATTAATTTTTTTATTAATCTTATCTCTCTTTTTAATAATATTAATTCTTACATTAGAAGCATTAGGAAATTTATTATTCAATTCTTTATATAATTCAGACACTGCATAAATAAAAGATGCATAATACTTATTGCTGGCAGAATTATCTACTTCTATTTTACTGTATTTTTCCATTAGAGACTTAATAAATTCATCAGTCTCTTTAAGAGGAATATTTTCTCCTTCAATATGAACATTATATAAAATAAGTCTTGATGAAATATTTCTAGTATTAATAGGTCTCTTACCACTTATATAATCACAAGCATAAAAGTTTCTAAAATTATATCTATTGGTAACTCTTTTTTTAACTATATCTGTCTTTATATAATCTTTAAACCAATCAAAAGGTATTTTTGCTATTAAATTTCTATTTTCATAATCATTATTAACCAACACTAATTTTCTTTCCTCGTCGATATCAGCCTTATGATGAATAATTGAATCCCTGATTGCATCTAATATCCAAGTATTATCATCAACTTCGGTATATTTAATCATACTAGCATATTTACCAGTAAATAAATTATCTATTTCACTTTTAGGTACTCTTCTTTGCAATCTACCCAAAGCATCCGGGTTTTTAATTTCTTTCTTAATAATTTGTTCTTTTGATAAAGTCATATAAACTAACGCTAGAGCCAATTCAAATGTTTCATCAAATTTTAAATAGTTATTAATTGTTGGAGTACTAATTAAATCCATTCTATCATACATATCATCAATTACTTTATTAGTAAAACTTGCCGTACTCATAAGTTTACCACCCCTAAACGAGGCATATTATACCATAAAACACTAAAAAAAGCAATTTTCATGGTTTCAATTTTTAATATAGATTATTTAAAACTTTATATAAACCACAAAAAAATAAGTACTGAACCGGCACTTATTTTCTAATTAAAACTTTTTCTTTCTCTTCAAAAGTATGAATTAATTTCTTTAAATTAGAATCTCTACAACTCATAACATATTTTTTACGCTCTTCTAAATATTCAGGATTATTATCACTTAAATATATAAATTCAAATAATACAGGTAATAACTCATCAAATTTATCTTCTTTGTATTCTTTACCTAATTTTTTGTATATACTAAGCAAATGTAAATATTCATGTATATTCATAGATAAAGATATATCATCTACTATTTTAGGTACACATAATCTTATATCATCAACAAATCCACATCTCACAATAGGAAAACAACCAATTAATGCTTTTGCATCAGGATGTTTGTAATCAACTATTATCATCCTAGTACTAATATAATCAAATACATCTTGATCATATAACTCATATTTTTTTAAAAATTCAATATACTTTTCATACATAATATCACCTAATTCGAAAAATAATACTCTGCTCTACTATACTTACCAGTATTTTCTTTTTTATAATCTTTAGTATAATTACTAATCGTCTTATCCCAAAAAGATTCTGCTAAAGGAGATGAAGGTACTGCCTTAATAGTCCAATTGCCTCTATACTTATTAAATATCTTATTAACTGCAGTTTCCCCTATCTTCTTAAACTTATAAGCATTTACTACAAATATCTCGCTAATTTCATAATTATTATTCTTATTATCATCTAGTAGTATAAAACCATATATACTATTATCTACTGTTATGAAATAAGCATAATTATCTGCAAAATACTTATCTATATTATATTTATATGTACAAGTATCGGGATCATAATCAGCAGGAAAGTAATAACTCAATTCATGTAAATATAATTGTAATAAGTTCTCCAACTTATATCGATTAGATTTACTTACCAATTTAATATCTATATTCATAAATACCTCCAATTGCAGTTTATTATATCAATTATTAATTAAAAAACCAATGATTATTTCATTGATTAATTATTAGGTATTTGATTTACTCCATTAATTGGTTCTTGTAGATTTAAATCTTCTTTTATTTTAGTAGTAGATATTCCTTCAGTTCTAGGTAAATAAACCACTTCACAAATATCTTTTAAGCATTCAAAGTTTTCATTACCTTCCCAATCAGATCCCATTACTACTGTATCTATTTCATATTCTAGGACATCTTTTCTTTTTTGATCCCAATTCTCTTCAGGAATAACCAAATCAACATAACGAATAGCTTCAAGCATTTTCTTTCTAGTTTCATAATTATGATATGCCTGTTTATTTTTTATTCCATTAAATTCATCAGTAGATAACGCTACCACTAAATAATCACCCAAAGTTTTTGCTCTTCTCAATATCTCTATATGACCAAAATGTAACAAATCAAATGTCCCATAAGTTAATATTCTTTTCATTTTTTTCCACCTTTCACTACTTTTAAATGATCAAATCTATATATAATTATTGACAGCACTATTGTCAATATAAACATATATAAACCCAAATATCTATAATGTACTACTTTACCGGTTGACCTAGTCATATATGTTATTAACGGTTGATGGATCATAAACATATACATAGATATTTCTCCTAAAAAGACTAATATTTTCATAGAAAACAGTTTACTAATTATTCCTTTTTGATATGAAAATGTCACAATAATCAAAACTAAAGGAATTATCCATGAATTATATTCCTTACGCAAAAGTGAAAAAATATCAAAAACATTATAATGAATCCATGCAATCATTATGATAATTGATAATATTTCTAAAATAGAGAAAACCATATCATCATGTCTAAAATTTATTTTAGTATTTGTGCAAACCAAACCAAATATCATTCCAATAGCATATTCAAATATCCTTGCAGGTGGAAAAACATATATCCAATACTCTGTAAGATTGTACTTATTTACCAAATAAACAATTAGTAATGTAAGGTCAAACAATAATATAGATAATAAAATTAGTAATATATTATGATGTTTTTGTTTGTTTATTCTTTTTATAACACTCAAAAACAATTTAGTTAATATACACAAAAATAAATATGTACTTAAAAACCATGTTACTCCATTAAAAGAAAAATAATAACTTTTATCATTAACCCAACTTTGGAGCAAAAAAATATTAAAAAATATTTTTTTCAAAAATACTAATAATTCACTAAAATTATGGATATTGAAAATCCCAGAAATTCCTATCATTATCAATAGCATAATTATATGCAACGGCAAAAATTTTACAATTCTTTTGCGTGTAAAGTCAAAAGTACTTTTTATTTTTTTATTAGCATATATATATCCAGTTAAAAAACCGCTTAATATAATAAACCCACTAACTGCTAATGATGGCTTCCTTAAAAAAGGCACTCTAATATTACCATAACAATGGTGGACAAAAATAAAGAGAAAGAAAAAAAATCGTAATGTATAAAATGGATAGATTACTTTATCATTTTTATCATAAAATAATTTTGATAATACACTTTTCATTACAATTCTCCTTTAATACTATTTCAATTCTAAATCTAATGCTTTTTTAATAACATCATCCATATCGTAATATTTGTATTCAGCTAATCTTCCACCGAATATTACTTTCTTTTCTTTTTTTGCTAATTCACGATACTTGTCTGCTAAAGCATTATTCTTTTCATCATTAACAGTATAATACTTTTCCATACCTTCTTCATAATCAGTTGGATATTCAAAAGTAACTACTGTCTTAGTATTCTCTGTAACAAATTCAAAATGCTTATGTTCAATACTTCTAGTATATTTTTCATTATGACTAGTATAGTTAATTACTGCATTACCTTGATAGTTACTAGTATCAAACACTTTATTTTCAAACTTTAAACTTCTCCATTCTAAAGCACCTAATGAATAATTAAAATATTCATCCAATGGTCCTGTATAAACTATCTTTTTAGCTAATGAATTAAAATACTTCTTGTCACTTAAATAATCAGTATTTAATCTAACTTCTATTCCATCTAACATCTTCTCAACCATTTTAGTATATCCACCTATAGGTATACCTTGATAACGATCATTAAAATAATTATTATCATAAGTTAATCTAACAGGTAATCTTTTGATAATAAATGCTGGTAAATCTTTACAATCTCTATTCCATTGTTTCTCAGTATATTCTTTTACTAATTTTTCATATATTGTTCTACCTACTAAAGAAATAGCTTGTTCCTCTAAATTTTGAGGTTCCCCAGTAATTTCTTGTTTTTCTTCATTAATATGTCTTAATGCATCTTCTGGAGTAATAACATCACTCCATATTTTAGAAAAAGAATTCATATTAAAAGGCATATTATATATTTCATCTTTATATCTAGCTATAGGACTATTAGTATATCTATTAAATTCTGCAAAAGAATTAACATAGTCCCATACATCTTTATAATCAGTATGAAAAATATGAGCACCATATTTATGAACATT
>JAFRIS010000028.1 GCA_017432665.1 Bacilli bacterium | reverse complement strand
TCTACTCCATCAGAATATGTTACTGTATAGTTTAAATAATCTGGCAGTACAGTAATAGTCGCTCCATTCAACTTAGAATCTATTGTATCTATCATCGCATCTATACTTCCACCATTTACTGCATCTACAGTAAATTCATAGTAGTCTCCAGGTTTATCTAGTATTATTGAATAATTAACTGTAGTACTATTTGATATAGTCGGTGCTGTAACTACATTGGTTCCTGATACAGATCCATTAGTAACTTGAACATTAGCCCAATGTACATCCCAATTAGCACTATTTACTTGAGCAGTACCATTTATATTTAGATCACTATTAATATAGGCATATCCTATACCTAGTCCTAATATTAAAATAAATAAAAGAATTTTTATGTTATCTTTATCTATTACCATACCTATTCTCCTATAATAAGTATACTTTTTATTTATTTCTTTTTCAAGAAAAAAGAATTAGTTTTTCTCATCTAATTCTTTTAATAATTCTGCTTTATTCATTTTAGAATATCCTTCAATACCTTTTTCTTTAGCTATTGCTTTTAGTTTAGTAATAGAAAGTGATTCTAAATTATCTTCATCTTCTTCTGGCATTTTTCCATTTTCTACTAAGTAATCAATTTGTTCTTTAGTTAATGTTTCATATTCTAATAATGTTTCTGCAATTAATTTTAATAAGTCTTTATTCTTCTTAATGATTTCAGTTGCTTTCTTATGACAATCATCAATAATCTTACGCATTGCGATATCAATTTCATTAGCAACTTCATTTGAGAAGTGTTGTGGCTTATTATAATCTCTTCCTAAGAAGACACTACCTGATTGTTGTTCAAATTGTAATGGTCCTAAATCACTCATACCATATTCAGTAACCATTGCTCGAGCTATCTTAGTTGCTTTTTCAAAGTCATTATGTGCTCCAGTAGTTATTTCTCCAAAAGTAATTTCTTCAGCTGTTCTACCACCAAGCAATCCTGTAATTTCCTCTAATAAATCTGTCTTTGTTGAACATAACTTTTCTTCAGTTGGAACCATCATATTATATCCACCAGCTGTTCCACGAGGTATAATAGTAACCTTTTGAACATCACTAGCATTCTTTAACTTAATACCAATAACAGCATGCCCTGCTTCATGATAAGCTACTAACTTACGATCATTTTCACTATACTTACGACTTATCTTAGCAGGTCCCATAAGTACTCTATCAGTAGCTTCATCTACTTCACTCATGCCTATTTCATCTTTGTTTCTTCTAACTGCAAGTAATGCTGCTTCATTAAGTAAGTTTTCTAGATCAGCTCCACTAAATCCTGGAGTTCTCTTAGCTAAATTCTTTAAAGTTACACCATCTGCTAAAATCTTATTCTTAGCATGTACTCCTAATATTTCTTCTCTTCCTCTTACATCTGGTAAATTAACTGTAACTTGTCTGTCAAATCTTCCTGGACGAAGTAATGCTGGATCTAATACATCCGGTCTATTAGTAGCAGCAATTATAATAATTCCTTCATTTTGACCAAATCCATCCATCTCAGTAAGTAATTGGTTTAATGTTTGCTCTCTTTCATCATGTCCTCCACCTAAACCAGTACCTCTTTGACGACCTACAGCATCAATTTCATCTATAAATATTAAACATGGTGCATTTCTTTTAGCTTGTTGGAACATATCTCTAACACGACTAGCTCCTACACCAACAAATAACTCTACGAAATCAGAACCACTTATAAAATAAAATGGAACATTTGCCTCTCCAGCAACTGCTTTAGCAAGTAATGTTTTACCAGTTCCTGGAGGACCCATTAATAAAACTCCTTTAGGAATTCTAGCTCCTAATTTTTGGAATTTCTTTGGATCTTTTAAGAAATCTATTAATTCACTTACTTCTTCTTTTTCTTCTTTCAATCCAGCAACATCTTTAAATGTAACTTGATTTTCATCACTAACTAGTCTAGCTCTACTTTTACCAAAATCAAGAGAATTCTTGTTACCAGCTAATTGCTTGTTAAATATCCAGAATAAAGCTGCTAAAATTAATAGAACTGGTACTACATTAACTAAAATTATAATTAATGATGAAGCATCTGGATCAGGTTTAACAGTGAGTTTAAACTCTTGGGTATCACTAGCTTCTATTATTTTTTTCATTACTTCTTCACTTAAAGGTAAAGTAGAATAAAAACTTTCATTTTCTTTATAGCCGCTTAAAGTTCCTCTAGCCTCATAAGTATGGCCATTACCTCTCGCAACTAATTCTAATTCAGTTACTTTTCCCTTATCTAACTTTTCAACGAATTCATCATAAGTTAATTCGTGTATATCTTTATTCAATACGTTAAATGTATATAGCACACCTAGCATTATGATAAATAAAAATAAGTATGGTAATAAACCTTTTTTAACTACTCTTTTATCAATCTTATTATTCACACGCATTCCTCCTATCGGTACTTCAATATTATATCATAGTTTTCACTTTTTTTCTTATCAAATACAGATTTTTTTAAGCCTGGAATCCAAACTATCTTCCCTGTACTATCAACAACAATTGGCCAGTTATCTCTATTAGCTAGAGAAATCTTTTTATCAATGAAAATATCTTTCACTTTTTTACTTCCACCTAGCCCTTTAACCTGGATCTTATCACCTAATTTTCTAGTTCTAACTATTAATGGTAAAGTAATATCTTCACTATTAAGTCGACAAATATTGTTACTATTGTCTTCTGTTTCTTCTATTCTTTCAATACTATGCTTATTAGGTAATGTGACATAATTATCAAATTCTATTTCATAACCAGTAATTACTTCTGTTTCTCTAATTATCTCGAAATAGTTATAATCCTTTTTAGCTAACACTTCATTAGGTAAATTAACATAACTATTAACCTTAGAACTCTTTATCAAATTCATCATTAAATTAATATGTTTGTCATTTACTAAGATTAAATCATCTTGATAAAAATCACTTAGTAGATAATATAGTATTTCTTTTTGAATATAATCATCTTCAAGTAAGAATTTATCAATTAAAACTTTATCTTCTTCTAACACTCTAGTCAAAGCTTTATCACGTGACTTAATTATATATTTGCTTGCTTCATATAATGAATTACTAAATTTCAAAAATTTTTCATGAACATTAGAATCTTCTTCTTTTAAGAAAGGTAAAATATATTTACGGTATCTATTTCTAGTATATGTATCTTTACTATTAGATGCATCTACAAAGAAAGGTACATTATTTTCTTTGTCATATTCTTCTAATTCATCTTTCGTATAATTAATCAATGGTCTAACTATTGTATAATCATCCATTTCTATTATACTTTTAAAACCACCATATCCTGATAAATTAGAGCCTCTAACTATTCTCATTAGAATTGTTTCAATTAAATCATCACCATGATGTGCTGTCATTAAATACTTTGCCTCATATTTATGAACTATATTCTCAAAAAAATTATATCTAATAAAACGAGCTTCATTATGAAAATTGTCATCACCATAGTTTTCAATAATCATTGATTCAAAAACTAAATTGTTTTTACTACAATATTCTTCTAAGAATTTTGCTTCTTCAAAACTTTCTTTTCTAACATTATGATTAACATGTGCAACAATAATATCTAATTTATATTTATCTCTTACTTTTAGTAGCATATCAACTAATGCCATAGAATCTGGTCCTGTTGAACATCCTACAACTATTCTATCAAATTCATTAAATGTGAAGGTTTCATCAATTTTCAACATTAAACCACCATCCAATCAAAAAATATTATAACATAATTAGTAAAAAAAAGAAGAATATCTATTTTTCTTCTGGAATTTGTAAGATATATTCTCCTGGTTTAGAATATAAATACTTTTCTCTAGCATATCTAGCTATGTAATCAGGATTTTGTAATTTATCAGCATCAACTTTTAATTCTTCTTCTTTTTCTTTTAAAGTTGTTAATTCTTGATCTAAAATTTTCTTTTCTTTATATTTATCAAATATTTCTATCCAATACTTACCAATAGTGAATGTTACAGCACAAATAATAAATATCGAAATAAAACCAAGCAAGAAAAATCTAGTTCTTACTTTACGTTTTCTTTTTGCCATCACATTCACCTACCTTTACAACTTATATTATAAACCCAAATCTGTATTAATAACTATAATTCAAAAGGAAAATGCTTTGACTTTACATTATTTTGTCAAAAAAAAGATGCCTTAGCATCTTACTCTTCTGTTTGAACATCTTCTGCTTCTTCGTAAGCAGTTAAAATAGCTTTTTCAAACATAGCGCGTACTTCTGGATTAATTGGATGAGCTATATCACGGTATCCTCCAGTAGCTGTTTTTCGGCTAGGCATAGCTATGAATAAACCGTTGTCTCCTTCAATTATTCTGATATCATGTACTGCAAAACTATCATCTAATAGAATAGATGCAATTCCTTTCATACGAGAACCTTCTTTTTCAATCTTGCGTACATTTACAGATGTGATTTCCATATGAATATTCCTCCCTCATAAAGTGCAAATTAACTTTATACAATTATTTTAAACTATTATTATTGAAAATGCAACAAAATTTAACATCATATTATTCATTTATTCGTTGATATTTATAGAAAAAAAGAAAGTTCAGTTAACTTTCTTCATACAATGTATTAACAAGGTCTACAAAAACTTCTAAGTCAAAAGTCTCTGCTCTAGACGTTAAATCTAAATTATGTTTTTGTAATACTTCTTCTACTTTTACTAAATCATATCTTTTTAAATTATTCTTAATATTCTTTCTTTTATATTGAAAAGAGTCCCTTAATACTTTCTCAAAAAAATCGAAGTCTTTTAAATATAACCTTTCTTTCTTTTCGGTAAAAGAAACAACAACACTGTCCACTTTAGGCATAGGAATAAATTCTTTTTTAGAAACAAAAAACTCTTTTTTTACATCATAAAAGTAATTTAATAAAACTGTAATAGAACCATATTCTTTACTTCCTGGTTTGGTAGAAAATCTATCTCCCACTTCTTTTTGAACCATCATAACAATTTTATTAAAATGTAATCCTGACTTTAATAGTTTCATTAAGATAGGTGTTGTTATATAGTAAGGAACGTTACTAACAAAGAATAGTTTATCGCATTGGTACTTAGCTATATCTTCCTTTAAATCAGCGGTTAAAAAGTCTCTAAATAATACCTCAACATTTGAATAAGAACTCAATTTAATGGCTAATTCATTTTCTAAGTCTCTATCTATTTCATAGGCTAATACATTTTTTGCTTTAGTAGCTAATTCTTTAGTTAAAATAGCTCCTCCTGGACCTACTTCTACCACTAATGAATTCTCATCCACATCACTAATTCTTACTATCTTTTTGACAATATTAGGATCTCTTAAAAAGTTTTGTCCAAATTTCTTTTTAAATTTTACATCATACTTTTCCATATTATCACCAGTTCTTTTATTATAGTTTAAAGAGAAGAAAAAAGAAAGTATCAAGCCTTTCTCTTTGACATCATAACTGCTATTCTGGTCAAATCATAAACGATGAAGATTATTGCTGGTATTAACAAACTCAATAAATAATTTGCAGGAGTAGCACCTAATGCTTGAAGTTTACCTACTGCAGGTATTCTAAATAAGACTTTTCCATATATTGCATTGGTTTTAACAGGAGCTCTATCAACAACTGCATTATTATCACCCTTGGTAGTATAAATTGATTCTTCTTCTGCATAATCTTGTTTACCTACTATACGATGTGTTACTGCTTTTCCGGCATAATTAACATCAGTAGATGAGAAAGTAATAATATCTCCTATTTTATATTTATCATGATCCATTCTTTTAATAATAATTGCATCATTAATTTTTATTGTTGGAACCATACTTGGAGAAACAATTACATAAGCTCCAAATAAAGGATTTTTACAATCTCCTTTACTTGTAGAAATTAACATATCTCCAAAGTAAGCTAAAGATAATATACTGATAAGGGATAAAAAGCAAAAAATAGCAATTAATATTGATCGTGTTACAAAATACAATAAGTACTTAGTGTATTTTACTTTACTTCGAATACTACTCATGCTATCCCTCCAATCTTAATTACATTATAATACGGAGATAAGCAAATGACTATAATTTGACAAAAAAAAGAAGTGCACTTTACACTTCTATTTGGCATGTCCATTGACAACTACTTCAACACTATAATTACCATTTTTCGTTAGACTTTTATTTGATAACCACATTCTCAAACGATAATTTTCTTTTAAACTCCTTTTTGTTGAATCTTTTATAATTACCATACTTCCATCAGGAGAACCTAACTTAGTATCTTTTTCTAATGGCTTATAAGCTTCTGGTCCAAAGACTTTATTATATGTACCACTATCTTCTTTTTCCAAATATATTCTAATATCTTCATCACTAATAGTAGAAGCTGTTTCATTTTTAACAACTGCTATTTCATAATCAATAGTCTGTGCTTCATCCACTTCTATATCAATAGAAAAATCAAAATATTGACCTTCTTTATCATTCTTCATACCAACGGCATCAGTTACTGGAGTTGCTTTAGATATACTTAGTCCTGTAACATCATTGGTATAGTTTAAAAGAATATTTCCACCCTTTAATTTGTTTTCTATTACTTCCTCTTCTCTATTAGCAAATAAGAAAAAGATTATTCCTACAAATATTACTAGAAACAAACAAATTCCTAATAAAGCAAACCAAAAGTTTCTTGATAATTCCCCACTCTTTTTATTCTCCATAATTCCTCCTATTTAGCTCTTGTGCTTATATCAAAAGAAAAACTATCTATTTCATTAGATACAGCATAACTATCCGCAAGCCAAACTCTTACTATTATTTTTTTACTCTCTTTTTCTTTTAACCTTCCACTGTGTAACACTCTAGCACCAGGTTTATCAGTTAACGATAATAAATCCGCATATGTAGGAACAGTATTTTGTTTATACCAATCCAAAGGATTATCTGCTTCATCTGTTAAATAAAATTTAATGTAATTACCTTTTATTTCGTGATCTAAATCCCTTGCTTCAATATATATATCGTAATCAATTTTTTTATCAATATTATTAGTAATAGTTAATTCAACATATCCTTGAATACCATCTTCAGTACCTTTACCATCAATAGTTCTACCTAATTCATCAGAAATAGGTAAAACACTTTTAATAGTTACAGTTTTTGATTCTTTATAACTTGTTGATAATTGTTGTTCCTTAGTTACCTGATTTTGACTTTTTAAGTGAAGAAAGATACATATCACAACAATTAGAAATAAAACAATTAAAGATACATAGATAACTTGCTTTTTATACTTCTGTAACATACCTTTCCTCCAACCCTATTATTAATAATAAGATACCATAAAAACTACTTCAAGTCAAACAAACTAACGGCATTATTAGTAGTAATTTCTGCTACTTTTTCTTTTGAAATATTTAGTATTTCTGCTACTTTTTCTGCAATATATGGAATGTATTTTGAAGAGTTCTGTTTTCCCCTTACAGGCACAGGAGCTAAATAAGGAGCATCGGTTTCTAAGATGATATTTTCAACTCCTATTTCTTCTACCACTTTGTATAAGTTACTATTTTTAAATGTTACTACTCCACCAATTCCTATTTTATATCCCATAGAAATATATATTTTAGCAGTTTCAACACTACCACTAAAGCAATGAATATCACCAATTACATTAGGAAATTCTTTTAGTATATTAATGGTATCTTCTGTAGCATCTCTACTATGAATAACCACTGGTAAATGTAGTTTCTCTGCTAAATTCATTTGCTTCCTAAACAATTCTTTTTGAAGTTCCATATCTTCTTTACCATAATGATAGTCTAAGCCTATTTCTCCTAAACCTACTACTTTAGAATTGGCTTTTATTTGTTCTTCTAGTAGTTCTAAATCATGATCAGTTATTTCATTCACTTCGCTAGGATGATATCCAATAGTTAAATAAATATCCTCATATTTATTAGCTAATTCTAGCGCTTCTATTATGTTTTCTTTTGTACAGCCAGAAACAATAATTCTGTTTACTTTGTTTTCTTTATTTTCTTTTATTACTAAATCTATGTCATTATAATCTTCTTTTGACAAATGACAATGCGTATCAATATACATATAATCACCATCCAAAGTATATCAAAAAAAGTTAACAAAGTTAACTTTTTTAATAATTAAATCTGATGCCCTGCACCTTCAATAGTTTTATTTTGATTTCTTTCAGCTTTTATTTCAGCAACTTGTTTTTCAACTAGCTCAGTTAGATTAAAAGTATCAGGTCCTGGACCAAGTAAATAATTTAAATTAGATAATTCAGAAATTTTTTGAATACTACCACTATTTTGGCAAATATATTGTAGATTGTTTTTAGGGTTGACTGTAGCAAGCAAATCTCCGCTATCTAATTTTTCGTCCAAAGGAATATATTCTTCTGGTAATTTCTCTCCATCAATATATGTAACTAAAGTATAATACTCATCCTTTTTTAATCTTTCAATCGCATTGTTTAAACTAACAGCTCCTACCATTAGCTTTCTTCCACCATATCCTGGCGCGTTAAAATAAAATTCTTTGTTTACATCATCATTAAATATTTTGTCATAATCTGTCATACTACTACCTCCATCTTAAGTATATCACATATCGTACTTTAATTAAAAATACTATTTATTTTGATTGATTCTTAAAAATATAGGTTTAGGATCATTCAATTCATATTTGTTATCTTCAACAAATTTTAATTCTTTATTAGAACTATTAATTTGTCTCAATATTTCTTCACTAGTTCCTGGTAAGAATGGTTCCAAGAGACTAGCACACACTCTAATAGACTCTAACAAGTTATAAAGAACTGTTTCTAAGTTATCTTTTTCATTCTCATCTTTAGCTAAAATCCATGGAGTTGTTTCATCAATGTATTTATTACTTGCTCTTAGAACTTCAAATATTTCACTAATAGCATCACTTATTTGTAATTCATCCATTTTCTTAGTTACTTTTTCATCTAAAGCATTAATGTTTTTAATAAACTTCTCAGAAAATTCATTACTTACTTTTTTATTGATAACTTTTCCATCGAAATACTTTTTACCCATTGAAATAGTTCTTTGTACTAAATTACCTAAGATATTAGCTAAATCTCCATTAATTCTTTCAATCAATAAATCTCTAGTAAACACTCCATCATTAGCAAATGGCATTTCATGTAAGAAATAATATCTAACTGCATCTACACCAAATTCTTCTACTAAGTCATCGGCATACACAACATTACCGACTGATTTAGACATTTTTCCATCAGCCATAATTAACCAAGGATGTCCAAACACTTGTTTTGGTAATGGTACATCTAAGCTCATTAAGAAACATGGCCAATAAATAGTATGGAATCTAATAATATCTTTACCTATTAAATGAAGATCACATGGCCATTTATATTTAAATTCTTCATTACCACCATCAGTATCATAGCCTATGAAGGTAATATAATTACTTAAAGCATCTAACCAAACATAAACTACGTGTTTATCATCAAAATCTACTGGAATTCCCCATTTGAATGAAGTCCTTGATACACATAAATCTTGTAATCCTGGTTTAATAAAGTTATTCATCATTTCATTTTTACGAGATTCTGGTTGAATAAATTCTGGATGCTTTTCAATATGTTCTTCTAATTGTTTTTGATATTTACTAAGTTTAAAGAAATATGCTTCTTCACATTTTTCTTCAACATCTCTTCCGCAATCAGGACATTTACCATCTACAAGTTGAGATTCAGTCCAAAATGATTCACAAGGGGTACAATAAAGTCCTTTATATTCTCCTTTATAGATATCTCCTTTATCGTACATATACTTAAATATATGTTGAATTACTTTCTCATGAGCTGGATCAGTAGTTCTAACAAACCTATCATAACTTGTATTCATTACATCCCAAATACGTTTAAGATCAGCTGCTTTCTCATCAACAAATTCTTGAGGAGTCATACCAGCTTCTTTTGCTTTTAATTCAATCTTTTCTCCATGTTCATCTGTACCTGTTTGGAAATAAACATCATAGCCTTTTAATCTTTTAAATCTAGCTATCGCATCAGCTAAAACAACTTCGTAAGTATTACCTATATGAGGTTTTCCAGAAGTATATGCAATTGCGGTTGAAATGTAGTATTTTTCTTTTTCCATTTTTATCCCTCCTAAAATAAAAAAGCTATTATAAATATAAGGACGATTATTCGCGGTACCACCTTACTTTATAATAACTTTGTATTATACACTTGAATAGTTAACGCCTATCTACGCCTATACCTACATATCGATATAGAAGTTCAGAAGCCATACTTATATATTAATTTAATACTCTTTTTCACCAACCGAGTTCTCTAAAATTAAATTTTTTGTACATAAGCTCTTCATCAACACATTTCAATATGCACAATCATAGCACACAATTTCTTCAGAATCAAGTTGCTGGAATAAAAAAAGATGCAATGCATCTTTATTTCTTAGGTGTATAATTATATCTTTTGCCTGCTTCAATATTTGTAACTGAGTGTAGTATTTCTCCATCTGGACCTATATATGCATAATCAATGAAAAATATGTCATATGAAGTTTTATCAATACCTAAATCTTTTAATCTATCTTTATTTATAGTTTCAATTAGCTGCTTGGAATCAGACATAATTTTTCTTATAAACTCTTTTGTTGATTCATTATTTGTTTTTGTATATATATTAGCAATATACTCTTCAAAACTTTCTTGGTCTGAGATACCCATAATATCTTCATAAAAATAATGTGTTTTTGTGTCTATTAAAATTTTTTCATTGTCTTTGTCAGTGACAATCATTAAATCAGCTACTTCACGATAATCCCAAGCAAGATTATCCCTGTCTGTTTTTAATACTACATACTTACTATCTTCATCATAAGAACGTTGTGCGAAAGCATCATCTAAACCTTGTTTATATGAATCATCAAGTAATTCAATATAGTGTTTTTTCACGTTGTTGATTTCATCATTTTGCATTTTTATTGCTACTCCCTCAATGCCTGCTGCAGCTATCGATATACCAAGCAATCCTGCTAAAATTCTTTTTTCAATATCCATAATTCCAAACCCCTCTTTCAAATGTGCATAGATTATACCATAAAAACTTAGTTTTGTCAATTTTTCCCTTTTATAACAAAGAAAAAGAAGATTTATAATCTTCTATTTTATTCAAAATCATTAAGCAATCTAGAATTACTTAAAGTAAATAAATATCTCTCTGCTTGTTCTTTAGCATTATTCATCAAAGTTGTATCTTTAACAAGAATTTTTATATCTATACTTTCTAACAATTGACTTAAATAATTTTTCTTTAAATACTTAGTCATCTCTTTAATTATCTTATCTTTTGTTTTTGAATCAATATTTTTAGCAAAGACTGTATCAATATGCTTTAGTATTTCTTTTTCAATTGAATTAGATACATGTTCCTTGATAAGTTTTTTTATATCTTTATTTATTTGAGTAAAATCTTTCTTATTAATTTTTATTATTTCATTATTTTTTAATTTAGTAGAATTTATCTTTTTAGATAAATCAGTAATTCTAATTTTTTTAATCTTATTACTAATTTCTATAACTCTACTACGATAATTATTAAGAATTTTACTTAATTCATCGCTATTCAAAATTATTTTATTCTTCTTAGCCATTGATAAGAATTTACTCTGTATTAAATCCATTGAATCTAATGGTGGTTTTCTAATCAATGACATAATATCATCATCTACTAGAGAGTTAGTATTATTTTTTATCATCTCAATAATAGTATTTTTATAACTATCAATATGATGAAGTTTCATTTCTTCTTTTGTCTTATTTTTCATGTTATCAACTCCTAGCATATTAAATATATCAATTCACTTAATTTTTATCAATATTATTTCCAAATTTGACATCAATTTTATTAAGTAATTCGACAAGATAATAGATAGGATGTTTTTCTAGTTTTATAATATCTAGAACTATTATTAAATTGGTTCCTAAACTTTTAAATCTAAACATATTAGTTACTTCAAAAGCATTCATAAATACTTCTTCAGTATCTAGTTTAGAAACAACCTCTTCTGGGAATACTAATTCAATAGAATTCTTATTTTGATGAATATTACTGATTCTTACTTTCTTAGCTAGTTTTTCAAACCATTCTTCATACATATAAACTATTAAATCTTCATCTAGTTTACCAAAGCGATCTTCTAATTCAAATTTAATTTCATTAAACTTACTTTCACTATCTATTGAATTAATCTTCTTATGGATTTCAATCTTTAATTCTTCATCTGATACATATTGATCATCTATATGTGTAGTTACCTCTATTAATGGTTTGAAACTATCTGCTTCTTCTTCCTCTTCTTCAATTTTTCCAGTATTAATCTTTTCTACTTCTTCATTTAATATTTTTAAGTATAGATCAATTCCTACACTATCGATAAATCCAGCTTGTTCACTGCCTAGAATATCTCCTGCTCCTCTGATAGATAAGTCACGAGTTGCGATAGAGAATCCACTACCCAATTCAGTAAATTCTTTAATTACATTTAATCTTTTAACAGCTGTCTCTGTAAGACTCTTGAATGGTTGATACATAAGATATGCATAAGCAAATTTATCACTTCTACCTACTCTTCCTCTAATTTGATATAACTGACTAAGACCAAATCTATCAGCATCCATAATAATTAGAGTATTAACATTAGGTATATCAATACCTGTTTCTATAATAGTTGTACAAATCAAAATATCATATTCATAGTTAACAAAGTTATAAATAGTATCTTCTAATTCTGTTTTATTCATTTGTCCATGAGCAATACATATTCTAGCATCAGGAACTATATCATGAATTCTAACTGCGAATTCTTTAATAGATTGAACACGATTATATAAGATAAATACTTGTCCATCTCTAGATAATTCTTTATATATCGCTTCTCTCAATATTTGTTTATTCTCTTCTACTACATAAGTTTGAATAGGATAGCGATTAATTGGAGGTGTTTCTATTAAAGATAAACTTCTAATTCCAACTAAAGACATTTGAAGAGTTCTAGGAATAGGAGTAGCAGTAAGAGTTAAGACATCTACATTAGTCTTATATTCTTTGATTTTTTCTTTATGAGCAACTCCAAATCTTTGTTCCTCATCAATTATTAATAAGCCTAAATCTTTTAATTTAATATCATCACTTAATAATCTATGCGTCCCAATAACCATATCAATAGTACCTTCTTTTAGACCTGTGATAATTCTTTTTACTTCTTTAGGCGTAGTAAATCTATTTAATAAACCAATATTCACTGGAAAATTCTGAAATCTAGTTAAAGCATTATCATAGTGTTGTTTAGATAGAATAGTTGTTGGGCATAGGAATAAAACTTGTTTAGAATCTAAAATTGACTTAAATGCCGCAACAAACGCTACTTCTGTTTTACCAAAACCAACATCACCACATAATAATCTATCCATAGGTACTGGAGACTCCATATCTTCTTTTATTTGTACAATTGCCCTTTTTTGATCAATTGTTAAATCATGTTGAAAATCATTTTCAAAATCTATTGATAGGTCACAATCAGGTGAGAAAGAAAAACCTTTACGAGTTTCTCTTTCAGCATACAGTTTTATTAACCTTTCAGCTATATCAGTAACTTTAGTACGTATACGAGCTTTAGTTTTTTGCCATTCAGTACCACCTAATTTGTTAATTTTAGGCTTTACCCCTTCTCTTCCAGAGAATTTTGTTAAATAATCAATCTTTTCTACTGGAATATAGATCTTATCAGTACCTTGATATAGGATTTCTAAATAATCTTTAGTTATATCATTCAAAGTAAGTGTTTTAATACCATTATATATACCAATACCATGGATATTATGAACCACATAATCTCCTATAGATAACTTATTAAGATCATCGATAGTAGCTGTGTATTTATACTTAGTAGTATATTTGTTCTTTTTTTCTGTATTTTTAAACACTTCGTTTGCTGTTAAGACAACAAAATCTTCGTAGATAAATCCTTTCGATAGTTCTTTTTCAATAATATTTACTTGATTTAATTTAACACTATCAAAAGAACTATCAACTAGTTTCATATTCAAATGTTTTCTAATACTTCTAATTTGGTATTTTTTTAAACATATTAAAACTGTTTTATTATTGCTAATTTGCTTATTAATAAATTCATTAATTCTTTCACTATTCTCATTAAAATTATTAATTGTTTTGACATTCAAGTCATACATTTTTGAAACATTATCATTGGCGCTTAAATTATTTAATGAATAATAATAAATCGGATAATCTACATCTAATTTATTAAATTCATACATATAATTACCTTTAAATTCGGTATCCTTTTCATGCCTAAATTCAATAGTTTCTTCAAGTATATTTAAATAACTTGTCTCTAATTGTTCATAGTCTTTGAAGACAGTTATGCAATTTTCAAGATAATTAGCTATATTTGAAGTTTTTTCATAACTTTGAAGGTATTTTTGTTTCTCAAAATGTTCTTCTAATACATTTTTTGTCGTTAAAAACTCTGAAAAAGGTTTAATTATTACCTTTCTTAATTCAGAAATAGATTTTTGATTATCTGGATTAAAATACCTAATAGATTCTATTTCATCATCGAAAAATTCAATTCTAATAGGATTATCTTCATCAATTGGAAAAATATCTACTATATAACCCCTACTAGCAAATTCCCCAGTCTTATTAACAATAGTATCTCTAGTATATCCAATAGATACTAGCTTATTTACTAATTCTTTTGGTTCAATTGTTGTTCCTATTTCTAAATTAATAATACTTTTTTGATAATTTTCTTTCAATGGCAGAAACCTTAAATAACCAGTTAGATTAGTAATAACGATACTATTATCATTTTCAAGTACTTTATTAATAGTTTCCAATCTATTAATCATTAAATCTGGTGAGATAGCTAGTGCTTCACTGGTTAGAAAGTCATCCATTGGAAATAAATAGGTATTTGAATGATAATCTATTAAAGAATTATATAGTTTATTTGCTTCATAAATACTATTTACTACCATTAAAATATTCTTGTTTGTTTCTCTACTAATTTTGTTTAAAAACAAACAAAAAAATTCATCGGTAGTATTATATATACCCATGTTTTTTTTGACTTCAATATTCATAAGTTGATCAAAAAAATTCATTCTATCACCTATTCTTATGATTATATTTATTCATTAAATCAGTGAAATTTATTTCAAAATAGTCATCTATAACTGGACATAATTCTTTATAAAGATTATCAATTGTCTTCTTATCTGACTTAGATAATTTACCTAAAACATAATCTTTAGTATCTTTCTCCTTATCATTTGAAATTCCTATTTTTAAGCGTTTATATTCAGTAGTACCAATCTTAGTTTCAATATCTCTTAATCCATTATGCCCTCCACATGAACCTTTACTCTTTAGTTTGTAGTTACCTATTGATAAGTCAAGATCATCAGAAATAACTAATATATCATCAATATCAATATCATAATAATCCATTACTTTTCTAACAGAATTACCTGATAAATTCATATAAGTTTGTGGTTTTAAAAGAATAACACTTTCTCCATCAATGTTAACTTTCATATATAATCCATCAAATTTCTTAGTCCATTCATTACCTAAATTCTTATAATCTACATAACAATCTAAGAAATTAAAACCTATATTATGACGAGTATTTTGATACTCTTTACCTGGATTACCTAATCCTACTATTAATTTCATAACATCACTTCCTATTATGATATTCGTTATATATAACTGATTTAGCTACATTTCTTTCTTTAGCAACTAATTTAATTGCTTCTTTTTCACTCATACCATCTTCTGTATATAGTTTAACATGTTCAACTACATCTAAACTATTATAATCGACTTTTTCCTTATTTCCTTCTACTACTATTACAAATTCACCCTTCATTTGTGACACAATTTGTAATATATTACTAATTTTATCTCTACATATTTCTTCATGAATCTTAGATATTTCTCTACAAATAGCCATATTTCTATCTCCTAAAACTTCTAACATGTTTTTAAGAGTTTTTTCCATCCTATGAACTGATTCATAAAAGATTAGTGTATATTTTAAATCTTTTAAACTCATTAATTCACTTCTTTGCTTACTATCTTTAGCATTTAAAAAACCATAGAATAAGAATGGATAAGGCTCTATCCCAGACATTGAAAGAGCTGGGACAAAAGCAGTTGCTCCTGGTAAACTAATAACATTATACCCAGCATCTATTACTGCACGAGAAATGATATATCCAGGATCACTAATAATAGGACTACCTTGATCAGTTACTAATCCTACATTTTTTCCTTTTGCTAAATATCCTATTACTTTATCAATTATTTTATCTTCATTATATTCATGACAACTAAAAAGAGTTTGTTTAATATCATATTTCTTCAATAATAAACCTGTATCTCTAGTATCTTCACACAATAATACATCTACTTGTTTCAAAGTATTAAGTGCTCTTACAGTTATATCATCAAGATTACCAATTGGAGTTGGAATTAAATAAAGACTTGCGCTATCATTATAACTACGTTGAATCATCCTAATACCTCCTTTTGTAATCTATTATACTCTTCTGTCAAATTTCCATCTAATTCATACAAAATTAATGGTTTATCTACTCTCAAACCTACTTTTCCTAATTTTTGAGCTTCTATTAAGACTAAAGTTGATTCTTTATTAATATTTTCATAAACAAATTTAATTTTTTTTGGCTCTAGATTATTTTTTCTCAATACTTCTAATATTTCCATTAATCTATCACTTCTATGAACAAGACATAGATTACCATTATCTTTTAATACTTTTTTTGCGCAATCACATACTTCCTGAAGATTAATTGCTATTTCATGACGAGCAATTTTCTTTTCATATGATTCATTTAAACTGTTTTTTTCATTTAATTTAAAATATGGTGGATTACACAAAACAAGATCAAATTTAGAAATATACTTCTTTGAAAAATCTTTTATATCTTCATTAACTATTTCTATTTGATCATTTAATTTATTGTATTCTACTGATTTTTCAGCTAAGTCAGCTAGTTTTTTTTGAATTTCAATACCATAAATTTTTGCTTTAGTTCTTCTAGATAAAATTAATGGAATAACTGCATTACCAGTACAAAAATCAACTATTTGCTTATCTCTTAATCTAATATTCACATAATTAGCTAATATAATACTATCTAAAGAAAATGCAAAATAATCAGAATTTTGATAAATCTTTAAATTTTTATATCCTAAAATATCATCTAATCTTTCCATTATTTCTTTTTACTCACTTCATTATCAAAAGTAACTATTCCTTGTTCTTTTAAATCAACAGAATAAGTCTTTTTAAAGATATCAACAGAAACTACTTTTCCCATTCCTAATGGTGTATCAGCAACTAATCCAATCTTTGGTAAATCTTTTTTCATTTCCGTATAAGTATCATTTTCATATCCTAAACAACACAATAATCTACCACATAATCCGTTAATCTTAGTTGGATTTAAAGCTAGCATTTGATTCTTGGCCATATTAATAGAAACACTATTAAAATCTGCTAAAAAGGAATTACAACATAGGAATAAACCACAAGGTCCTAATCCTCCTACTCTTTTAGCTTTATCTCTAACGCCAACTTGTCTTAATTCAATTCGTGTTTTATATTTAGCAGCTAGTTTTTTAGCTAATTCTCTAAAGTCTACTCTATTCTCTGACAAGAACAGGAATACTAATTGTGCTTTATCTAAACTATAATATGCATCGACAAAATTCATATCTAATTCAAGGCTCTTACTAATTTTCTTTGCTTCAGTAAGTGCTTTTTCTGATTCTTCAGCATTTTTTTTGTTAGTAGAATAATCTTTCTTATCTGCAATACGTAAAACTTTGTTTAAAGGCAAAACTAGATTAGCTTTCTTTTCTTTATAAACTTCTTTACAAACAGTTCCCAATAATAATCCATTTTCTGTTTCAAACACTACATCATCATCTTTTTTTAATTCTAATGAATTGGGTGTTAAATAATAAATACTATTAGTTTCTAAAGATCTTACTACGACAACTTCTATCATAATACTAACCTCCTATTATTAATTTTGAAAACAATGAATCAATCCACATTTTATAATTAATGTTGTATTCTAATTTAGGTAATTCACTTTCTATTATAGATAAATAAGTAAGTAACTTATTTTCTTCTATTTTACTCAGTATATCACCAATTTTTTCATTGAAACTCTCTCCAAAATACTGATTATTTAAATATTGAATAATTGTACTTTCTACTTGTCCAAGTTTCTCTTTAGCAACACTTTTATCAGTAATATAATTGTTTATAAAATAATTGTATTTCTTAAAAAAATCTTTTGGATTTACTACAAATCTTAAAAATTCTATAAATTGCTCCTCTTCATCATCCATTAAATCTGTTTCTTTTAATGATAAAACCTGACATCTAGATAATATTGTTTCTAATACGCTATAACGATTATCAGTTAATAGTAAAGCAACTATATTATCTTCAGGCTCTTCTAAAAATTTTAGAATTGTGTTACCAGAAGCTTGATTCATTCTTTCAGAATTTTTAATTATATAAATACGTTTATTATTCAATAAAGACGTATTACTATACTCTTTTTGTAATTCAATTAACTGCTTTTTCCTAATATTATTACCATCTGGTTCAATTAATTTAATATCAGGATACATATTGTTATCTATGAATTTAATTATTCCTTCATTAATTTGTTCTAATTCATCATGTTTTTTATTAAATAGAATCATTTTTACAAAGTCATATATATCAACCATATCGTCTTCATAATTGTCTATTTCAATGATATATGCATGAGAAATCTTATTATTATCAATAATATGATCTACATAATCAAAGAATTTTTTCTTAACTATTGATAGATTTCTCATTATTATCACCACTATTCCATTATTTTACGATCATTTAATGCTCTTTCTAAAGTTAAACTATCTACATATTCCATATCAGCACCAATTGGTACTCCACTAGCAAGTTTAGTTACTTTAATATCTAAACCTTCTAGTATTTTCTTTATGTATAAAGATGTTGTTTCTCCTTCAATACTTGGTTTAAATGCAAAAATAATTTCTTCAAATTTATCATCTCTTATACGGTCAAGTAATTTATCTAGCCCTATATCTTCTGGATTAATACCATCTAATGGGGATATCAAACCATCTATAACATGATATTTACCATGAAACATATCTAATTTTTCAAATAGGAAGACATTTTTAGGATCCTCCACTACACATAAGACTTTTGAATCTTTTCTTGCAGGATTACTACAAACGAAACATAATTCTTCATCTGTCATCATATTACATTTACTACAACGATGAATTTTTTCTTTTGCTTCCAACATACTATTAGAAAAAACTTCAATTTGTTCTTTTTCCAACTCCAAAAGAGCAAAAGCTAATCTTTCTGCTGTTTTTGCACCTATTCCTGGTAGGCTTTTAAATGATTCTATTAAACTTTCTAAACTCTTAGGATACATCTTACACCTTAAAACAACCCTGGTATACTAGAAAATTTACCCATTTTCTTTTCAGTCAAATCATCTATTTTCTTATTAGCGTCATTAACTGCAACTAAAATCATATCTTGTAATGCTTCAATATCATCAGCATCAAGACTTTCTGCCTTAATTTCTACTTTAATCACTTCTTTAGTTCCTTTTAAAGTTACTTTTACAAAAGAACTTTCTCCTGTAAATTCAGTATTATCAATTTCTTTCTTTGCTTTCATCATGTCTTTTTGTAAAGCTTGTGCTTGCTTTAACATAGCTTGCATATTCATATTTATCTCTCCTTTTTTTATTCAAATTCCACAATATCACCAAACATATCAACTGCATCATTCATTATTATAGCATCTTCTTCAGATTCTTCATAGATAGGATCTGGTTCTGGCAATTCTTCATATTTATGTTTGTTTTTTAAATCAATTACATATTGATCTCTTATTTTTTTCCATTCATCATCAGATACTAATACTAATTTCTTTTTGTTTTTCAATATTTTATTATAAACATTCATTAATTTATCTAAAATTTGTAAATTTTGTTCAACTGCAGCTGAATATTCATAGCTCAATAAAACTATATTTTCACTAACAACCTGAATAGTAGCATCTAACAAATTACATGCAAGATAACCAATATCTTGATCAAAAGTATAATTATTTAATTCTTCAAACTTTTTAATTTCTAATTCTTTTAATTCTTTATCAGCTTTGGCTAAAACATTATTAATTCTAACCTTCATAATTTCTGCAATATTAGTTATTTTTTTATCTTCAGAATCTACTTGTTTTTTTGTTTTTTTCTTCGTTTTCTTTTCAGTCATTTCAGACTTTTCTACACTATCATCAATTACAGTTTTATCAGAATTATTTTCTTTTATTTCAATATTTTTTTCTTTTTTTACAACATTTGTTGTTTTTCTTTTATTATCTATTGATAAATAGTCATTTATAAACTTTAATATGAACATTTCAATAAATATTTTAGAATTAGCGCTTTTTCTTATATCAACAATTTTTTCATTCAATAAATTAGTAAACTCTTGGAGATTATCTATCGACCATTTACTTTGATCATTATCTAAATAGTATTCAACAATACAATTTCTAGCAAAATGTAATACTTGGGTAATAATTTGACTTAGATTCTTACCATTTTTATCAAATGTATCAATCATCTTTAATACTTCTGGTATATCACTACTGAATATTGCATTAAGAAGTTCTTCGATTTCTGTTTCAGATACTATATCATTTACTTCAATAAAATCTTGCATTGTTATTTTATCAGTTGTATATGAAGTAAGTTTATCTAGCATTCCTAAAGCATCTCTTAGCCCACCATCAGATAGTGTTGCTATATTATCTAACACTTCTTTCTCGATAGAAATTTTTTCTTTTTTACAAACTTGTTCTAATAGTTCTCTTATTTTTTCTTTAGATATTCTCTTAAACGAGAAGCATTGGCATCTTGAAACAACAGTTTCAGGAACTTTTTGAGGATCTGTAGTAGCTAAAATAAAAATTGCATGTTCTGGAGGTTCTTCTAATGTTTTTAATAATGCATTAAATGCTCCTACAGATAACATATGTACTTCATCTATGATATAAACCTTATACTTCAACATATTAGGAACTAGAGATATTTTATTTCTTAATTCTCTTATCTCATCAACACCATTGTTTGAAGCTGCATCTATTTCAATAATATCAACACATTCTTTAGAAAAAGAAAACTTACAAGCTTCACATTTACCACAAGCCATACCATCTTTGTTATCTAAACAATTTATATTTCTAGCAAAAATTTTAGAAACAGATGTTTTTCCTGTCCCACGCGGTCCATAAAACATATATGCATGTGTAAAATTATTATTAACAATTGAATTTTTCAGTGTTTTAACAATAGCATCTTGTCCTACAACCGTTTCAAAATCAACAGGTCTATATTTTCTATATAATGCTTGATACATAACAAAAACCTCCTTGCTTATATTATACCATAGAATCTATTTGTTTCTTTGTTTTTTAAAAAAAGAATTCAATATTTTTTTAGATGATTCTATATCTAAATTTGTAATAAACTTAACTTCAGGATTAACTTTATCTTTTCTAAATATTTGGGAAATAATTTCAAAATTATTATTATCTAAGTTATTTAATGCAGAATAAACATTCTTGATTCTAGCTTGTTTTATAGCACTAGCACACATAGGGCATGGATCCAACGAAACATATATATCACAGCCATTTAAGCGCCAATTATCAACCTTTTTTTCTGCCATTTTAATAGCAGATATTTCAGCATGTTCCAACACAGATTTTTCCTTTTCTTTTTTATTATATCCATATCCAATTATTTCATTATCTTTAACAATAACTGCTCCTATAGGAACTTCATCTATATCATAAGCTTTTTTAGCATAATAAATAGCTTTATCTAAGAATTCTTTTTTCATATTATTCCTCCAATAAAAAATGTGCACATGAAAGTTGAATCTTAAGGCTGCTATCTTCCGATCCTGACCTGGTTCAATTGCTTTCATTGCACGTATATATTTTATTATAAAACCTACAAAAAGTAAACATTTATATATTATTTTATTTCCTGGGAAATATTTTTTATACTTTTCTATCTATGTTTCACGTGAAACATTATTCTTTTTATTTCCTGGGAAATATTTTTATACTTTTCTATCTATGTTTCACGTGAAACATTGCTCATTTTATTTCCTGGGAAATATTTTTGCACTTTTCTACCTATGTTTCACGTGAAACATTACTCTTTTTATTTCCTGGGAAATATTTTTTATGCTTTTCTATCTATGTTTCACGTGAAACATCAAAATAAAAAGATACAAATTTGTATCTTTTATTGCTCACTACTATTTTCTTCAGTATCTTCAGATTCTTCTTTTTCTACTAAAGCTACTGTGGAAACTTTTTGATCATCTTTAAGATTAATTAATCTAACTCCTTGTGTTGCACGTTTTAATGTTGATACTTGATCAAGAGGTAATTTAATAATGATACCACTATTAGTCATAATCATTAAATCTAATGGTGCATCTACTTTTAAACATTTTAATGATGACATCATACCATTTTTTTCTGTAACATTAAGAGCTTTGACTCCTTTACTACCTCTATGAGTTAATCTATATTCATCAACTACCGTTTGTTTTCCGTAACCATTTTCAGTAACAATTAATACCATATCACCAGATGATACAACTTCAGCACCTACTACGATAGATCCATCAAGGTCTATTCCTTTTACTCCTGAACTACTTCTACCCATACATCTAACTTCATTCTCATTAAATCTAACTAATCTACCATTACTTGCACCAATAACTATTTCTCTATTACCATCAGTACTCTTAACACTAATTAATTCATCTTCTTCTTTAAGAACAATAGCTATTTTTCCACTCTTTCTAATATTGTCAAATTCGTTGATACTAGTACGTTTTACAATACCTTTCTTAGTTGCAAACATTAAATATTTAGTGAAATCATCTTCCTGTTTTATATTAATTATCGAACTAATGTTCTCATCTTTCTCAAGCGGTAATAAATTAATTATTGGTAATCCTTTAGATTGTCTAGAGAATTCTGGAATCTCATAACCTTTCATTCTATATACCTTTCCTTTATTTGAGAAGAATAGGATATAGTCATGTGTAGATGATGAAATTAAATGCTCTACAAAGTCTTCTTCATTAGTAGCCATACCTTTAATTCCTACACCACCACGATTTTGAGTTCGATATGTATCACTCTTTAATCTCTTAATATAACCTTTATTAGTTAAATTAATTACAATATCTTCTTCTGGGATTAAAGACTCATCTTCTATATATTCAATAGCAGTCATATCAATACTTGTACGTCTTTCATCACCATATTTTTGTTTAATTTCAAGTAATTCATTCTTTATTACTTCTAAAATTCTTGCTTCACTAGCTAAAATTGCTTTTAACTCTTCGATTGTTTTTAGTAAATCATCAAGTTCATTTTCAATCTTTTCACGCTCTAAACCTGTTAATCTACGTAATTTCATTTCTAAGATTGCATTTGATTGAACTTCAGTTAATTTAAATCTACTCATTAAAGTATCTTTAGCTATTTCATCTGTTTTAGAACCACGAATTACTTTAATTACTTCATCAATATTGTCTAAAGCTATTTTTAAACCTTCTAAAATATGTACTCTTTTCTCAGCAACATCTAGATCAAATCTAGTTCTTCTAATTATTACTTCTTTTTGATAATCAATATATTTTACAATAATATCTTTTAATCCAAGAGTTTTAGGAACTCCTTGATCTAACATTAAGAAGATAATTCCATATGATGTTTGAAAAGATGTATGCTTATATAACTTATTTAATACTACCTGCGCATTTGCATCTCTTTTTAAAGTAATTGTTATCTTAATACCATTCTTTAAATCGGAATGATAATCAGAAATACCTTCAATAGTCTTATTATGAACTAATTCAGCTACTTTATTTTTTAAATCTAAAGTATTTATACCATAAGGTACTTCATCAATAATAATTTGTTGTTTTCCATTGCTTTCTTCAATAGTAGCTCTACTTCTAACTGTAATTGTTCCCCTACCAGTTTCATAAGCCTTTCTGATACCACTATTTCCAAGAATAATTGCTCCTGTAGGGAAATCTGGTCCTTTAATATATTTCATTAATTCATCTAATTCAATATCAGGATTATCAATATATGCAACACATCCATCAATAACTTCACTTAGATTATGAGGTGGAATATTTGTTGCCATACCAACAGCTATACCAGTAGTTCCATTTACTAAAATATTAGGGAATCTAGATGGTAAAACAACTGGTTCTTTTTCACTTTCATCAAAATTTGGTACAAAATCAACAGTATTTTTATTGATATTTCTTAATAATTCCAATGATATTTTTGATAAACGAGATTCTGTATAACGCATTGCAGCAGCACCATAACCTTCAATATTACCAAAATTACCATGCCCATCTATTAACATATATCTATAAGAGAAATCTTGAGCCATACGAACCATAGCTTCATAGATTGAAGAATCTCCATGTGGATGGAAATTACCCATAACTTCTCCGACTGTTTTAGCACTCTTTCTATGAGGTTTATCAGGTGTATATCCAGAAGAATACATAGAATATAATATTCTTCTATGAACAGGCTTTAAACCATCTCTTAAGTCTGGAATAGCACGCGCTGTGATAACACTCATTGAATAGTCTAAAAATGAATCTTGTACTTCTTTTACTATATTGTTATTTTCTAACCTATCCATACAAACCTCCTAAACATCCAAATTTGCATAAGTTGCATTTTCTTCTATAAACTCACGTCTTGGACCTACTTCTTCACCCATAAGTTTAGCAAAAACTTCATCTGCAGCTTGAATATCTTCAACAGTTATCTTTCTTAAAATACGTTGATTTATATCCATTGTTGTTTCATTTAACTCATCTGCATCCATTTCTCCTAAACCTTTCATACGAGC
>JAFRIS010000027.1 GCA_017432665.1 Bacilli bacterium | reverse complement strand
GAAGAATAATACTAATGCCATAATTAAGAAATTAATTATTGCAGTAATAAAATCACCATATTTAATAACTTGTCCTCCGTAGATTTTTAAAGTTCCTCCAACTTCTGCTCCACCAATACCATTAATTAATGGATTAATGAAGTCATCAGTTAATGCTGTAACGATTCCTGAAAATGCACCACCGATAATAACACCGACAGCCATATCCATAACATTTCCACGCATGATGAATTCTTTAAATTCACCCATAAAACCTTTCCCTTTTTTAGTAACTTTAGCTAATTTTTCCTTATCAACTACTTTTTTAGCCATACATTTCACTCCTTTTGACTTATATTATAACCATTTTTGCTTGTTTTGCAAGAAAAATGTTATTTATCAACAAAAAAACTAAGTGTCAGAAAAACAGCTTAGTTTTCTTTTATTTATTTAATCCTCACTTTGTTCGGATTTTTTCTTAACTTTCACTATTTTGTCGCCATCTTCGGACTTAGCCGAAGAGTGCCTTTTTCCAAAATAGTTCAGTCGGAATTATTCCTACTTCTTTCTTTATATTCTTTAGTCCTATACTTTACAGCACTTTGCATTTTTATCCAATTCGGAAAGCTGGTGAAACCCCATTAGGATTAGCAGAAGTGCGGTTGACTCGGTTACCGTCGCTGTCCAAACCGAAGAAAATGAAGTAATTGTTAGAATTAGCCGAACGCAGCCACCACAAAGAATTTGAACCATTTCTTTTCTTAATTGCTCCTGAGTAATTTGATGTTGTTACGCTTTGTGAACTATAATAATCCAATTGTCTTGTATTATTATATGCTGTATCATAATAATCTATCCCAACACTTGTATTTCCATCTACATCTTCCCATACTTCATGTGTCGATAATAAATATAGTTTATCTGTTGAGGTGAAGTTTGCTGAATCATTGCTTCCGTACCCTGACACTACTGTTGTATTTATTATTCCATTTCTTAGTTGCTCCGGAAGAGCATTATATATATTACTATTTACATAGGTCCTCATTTCACTTGCTGGCCAGCCGCCTCTATTTCCATCACCATCTACATTTCCACTTTGGGCATATGGATTCATTATATGAGTTGTAATTATATCGGCAAATTCTAATACAAAACCACATGCTGTTTGTGAGAATCCTGTTGTACTACATTCGCTTGGTGTTGATTTGTTTGCTATTCTTAAGGTATGTGTTCCTAAACTCCCCATATCTACTGTCTTTGTATCTCCTATATTATAATTATTTGTATTTCCTGAATGAACATTATTTATTATTGTTTCCCATGAGTGTCCATTAAATGAATGATCAACTGCAACTGCAGCATCAGTAGCTTGCCTATATGTTACTGTAAATTGTAGACTTAATGTTTGATTAGTTGCTGGTAATTGATTAGCATTTATATCTGTTCTGTACTCTATTCTTACTTTATATGTCTCTGTTGTATTATGTAGCAATTGATGATTTGGTGCTAACTCTACTCCATCAGAATATGTTACTGTATAGTTTAAATAATCTGGCAGTACAGTAATAGTCGCTCCATTCAACTTAGAATCTATTGAATCTATCATGGCATCTATACTTCCACCATTTACTGCATCTACTGTGAACTCATAATAATCTCCTGGTGTATTTAATATGATTGAGTAATTTACTGTAGTACTATTTGATATAGTTGGTGCTGTAACTACATTTGTTCCTGATACAGATCCATTAGTAACTTGAATATTAGCCCAATGTACATCCCAGTTAGCACTATTTACTTGAGCTGTTCCATTAATATTTAAGTCACTATTAATATAAGCATATCCTAGACCTAGTCCTAGTATTAAAATAATTAAAAGAATTTTTATGTTATCTTTATCTATTACCATATCTATTCTCCTATAATACAAGTATACAGTGAATTTGCTTTTTGTTCAATAAAAAAGAAGATTACTCCTCTATTTTATTTCAAATGTTTCATAAGAACAATTATTAATCATACTATCTATTAGATTGCCTTTTAGTTCTTTACCTTTAATTAATAATCTTAGTGCTCTATATGGGGCTTGATGAGTAACTATTAATATTGATTCATCAGTATACTTTTCTTTTAAGTAATTAAGAAATTCTTCACATCTTTTAATAACACTTTGTACTGGTTCTACTCCACGATCATCTTTATTTAAATCATAATCCCAATATTTATAGGCATTATACATTTCTCTAGGTTTACCATCTAATTCTCCCATATCTCTTTCTAAAAGTCTTTGATCAGGAATCATTTCAACTTTATCACCTATTAGAATCATTGCTGTTTCAACTGTCCTAGTAAGTGGTGACATATAACAGTAGTCAAAATGTTCTTTTTCTAGTCTCAATCTTAACATTTGGCATTGTCTTCTACCAGTATCATTCATTAAGACATTTCTTCTACCTTGCATAATACCTTTTTCATTATCATCAGTTAATCCATGACGTACTAAAGTTATTTTCATGAATCTACCTCCAATACTTTTAAAGCATTACTATATCTGATAAATTTACTTAGATAACTTCCATCTTCATAAGAAGAATAACCTACTATTAAATAATCTTTAATATCTAAGATAACATCAGTAAAATAATCGTCTCTATCATCGCCATAACTAGTTACAGCAACCTCTTTTAAATCAGAATTATATTTACCTATAACTCCATCATAATTAATATCACTTACTGTTCTACTATTAGATTTCTTAGTACTTGTTTTAATACCTATTGCAATAATATTATTATCTTTATCAATCATTAATTTATTATAGCGAGCAGATCCCTCAGGTTTATAAGATACTTGTTTTAAATAAGTACAATCATAATCATATTCTACTATCATACCATTAGTTTTATTTTTTCCTACTCTTTCAGCACCACTGATATAGATTTTATCATCTAAAGTAATTATTCCACTAAAACCTACTTCATCAGTAGATTTAAAATCATTATAAGTAACTAGATTACCTTCTAAATCATACTTACAAAGAATACCCACATAGTTATCATCAGTACCAACAGTATAAATATTATTATTTACTACTAGTAAATCATTAAATATAGCATTCTTACTACTACCATATGATTTATTCCATAGTAAATTACCCTCAGTATCATATTTAACTAAAATAGCTCCACCTTTTTTATTACCAACTTTAGTATTCATATAAACACTTTGACCAGTTACTAAGTAGCCATCATTTACTTTAACAATAGAAGTAAATTTAGAATTATCCAACAATTCAAAATCTCTAGAAAACTCTATGTCACCTGCTGAATCATATTTAACTATTAAAGCTTTTCTAACGGAGTTTTTATGATCTTCTAATTCTTTTTCATAACTACCTACTGCGACTATACTATTATTATCAAAAGCAACTCCAAAGAAAGCGCTATTGTAGCCTGTATTATATAATTTTTCAAAAGTCTTGTTCTTTTTCTTATCATACTTAGATATCTTAGCTTTTTCATAGTGATTATCGTTATCATTATTACTACCAACAGTAACATAATATGAATCATTACTTATAACAGCATTGATACCATCAAAATATAATGATTCTTTATTTCTAAAGAAGATAGAATATAATACAAAGCATATCTCTATGAATAAGATAATTGCGCATATTATAGTAATTAGTTTAACTCTTTGTAACATTCTTTTATTGCTTCTCTTACTCATATGACAGCCTCCTATCTATATTTAATTCTATCAAAAATACATCAAAAAAGAAAATATTATTATTAATATTTTCTTTATTTTTATTTATATTCGCCGATGAAGTATTTCTTTTTACCTCTTCTAATAACTATGTATTTATTCTCAATACATTTATCTTTGCTCATAACAAATTCTAGATCAGTTATTTTTTCACCGTTTAGTGTAATTGATCCATTATTAATGAATTCGCGTGCTTCTCTCTTACTAGAGCATACTTCTCCATCTACTAATAAATCAACAATGTTTTTATCTTCAGTTACTTCAAATGGAGTTAATCCTCCAAATGCCATTTCAACTTCTTTAGCATTAAAACTTTTAATATCTCCACTGAATAATGCTTCAGATATTTTAACTGCTTCTTGATAACTTTCTTCACTATGAATATCAGTAATTATTTCATGAGCTAATGCTTTATGAGCAATTCTCTTTTCTGGATGCTCTTTATTTTCTTTCTCAATTGCTTCTATTTCTTCTTTAGATAGGAATGTAAAGTATTTTAGATAATCAATAATCATACAATCTTCTAAATTAATTAAATATTGATAGAATTCATATGATGAAGTTTTATTTTCATCTAACCATAAAGCATTACCTTCAGTTTTGCCAAATTTATTACCATGTGAATCAGTAACAAGTGGCATAACCATACCATAAGCTTCTTTATCTAATTTTTTTCTAATTAATTCTATACCAGCAGTTATATTACCCCATTGATCAGAACCAGCTACTTGTAATTCACAATCATACTCTTTAAATAAGTAATAGAAGTCCATTGCTTGTAGTAACATATATGAGAATTCTGCATATGTAATACCTACATCCATACGTGATTTAACATGATCTTTAGCAAGCATGTAATTAACATTAAAATACTTACCATAATCTCTTAAGAAATCACAAATATTAACATCTTTAGTCCAATCCCAGTTATTAACAACCTCAAATCCAAAGATTTTCTTTGCCTGTTTAGTTAAACCTTTAATATTATTTTCTACTTCTTCTTTTGTTATCAATGGACGTTCAGCACTTGGTTTAGGATCACCTATTAATCCAGTAGCTCCTCCTACTAATAACAATGGTCTATGACCTGCTTTAGCAAGCCTTTTACATATTAAAAATGATGAATAATGTCCTATGTGCATAGAATCTGCGGTTGGATCTGTTCCTATATAAAAAGTTATCTTCCCATTATTTAATTTGTCAATTAATTCTGGACTACTTATTTCTTGAATTAGTCCTCTCCATACTAAGTCTTCGTATACTGTCATTTTCTTTCCTCCTCTAATTCTTATTTAGTACTCTAAAAAAAACGAATAATCTATCCATAAGGACGAATTATTCGCGGTACCACCTTAATTCATGTTTAACATGCTCTTTAATGTCTTAACGCGACAAACGTTTTTCTCTAGAATATGTAATTCATAAAATAACTATTATTAACTTTCACCTAACGTTAACTCTCTATCAATATATTATTTTACTACTGGTATTCCTTCATCGAAAATACATATATATCTTATCATATAAAGAAAAAAAGTCAATAATTGACTTTTATTTTGTATCTAATTTCTTTAATGCTTCTTTAGATGCTTTAATTACTGTTTCTAAAAAATCTTCTGCGCTTTCTTTTAGAACTGGAGTTCCTTTTTCTTTAGCTAATTTAACTAATTCTTCTGCTTGTTTCTTTACTTCTTTTCCTTTTTCTTTAGCTATATCTAAAGCTTTTTCTTTATCAAGATCTTTTAATTCAGCTTTAATCGCTTCTACTTTAGCATCGAATTCTTTCTTAACATCATCAGCATCGATTTCATCTACTTTTTTTAGCAATTCATCCAACTTAGCTTTTACTTCTTTGCGCATTTCTTCACCTTTTTTAGGTGCGAATAATAATCCAATTCCTGCGCCAATAGCAGCTCCAATTGCGAACTTTCCTAATCCTTTCTTACTCATATACTTTATCCTCCTCTTCTTTTCGTTTTTTATTAAATACTTTAGAAGCAACTGAAGTGATTCCAAAAATTACTGAATCACTAATATTAGCAATTCCAGATACTGCTTTATTCATTGTTGTAATTGCATTATTAACAGATTCAACTTTTCCTTCTACATCTTCAATTACTTTATCTACTCTATCTAACAAACCTAGTACTCTAATACCTATAATTATTAATACTATTAATAGTACTATAGCAGCTATATATAGTAGAATTGGCAATACTGCATTTAATGTTTCCATCTTAGTTCCCCTTTCTAACTATTTTCTTTATACATAGAATCAATTAAATCAAATAGATTATCATCTTCCCCCGAAGTTTCTTCTAATGCTGTTTCCTCTTTAATTTCTTCTACTTCTTCATTTTTTTGAGGTTCCTCAGGTTGTTTTTCAATTACTTCTTCTTTCTTTTCTACTTTTTCTTCTTTTTTAGGTTCTTCTTTAGGCTTATTTTCAGCACTAGCATCTACATAATCAACATTGTATTCTAAACCTAAATCTTGGAAGTATTCTAAAGCATCTCCTACAGTTATTTCTTTTACTTCTGGTTTTGCCTTATCACTTAAATCCACCATTAATTTATCTTCTTCAATTTCTGTTTCAAATTTAGTTTCTTCTTCTGGTGCTTCTTGTTTTCCATAAGCTTTATCTCTTATATCATCTACACTTACTCTACCTCTAGTATATGAACTTACTTTAGGATCTTGTTTTTCTTTAACATCTTCTTTTTTATAATTCTTATCTAAGATACCATAGATTGGTGAAATGATTGGACTTGGTTTAAAATAAGTCCTTTCTTCATATCTCTCATAAGTACCATATTGATGAGCTTGAACACTATATGAATTATCAATACCATAAAGCTTGTTTTCACGATTCTCAGGATATAGTTTTTCTTGTTGATACACAGGTTTACTTTCAACTTGTGGTTCTTGATATGCCTCATAAATTGGCTTAACTTCTTCTTTTGGCTCTTCTTCAATTATTTCCGGTTCATCAATAGCTGGATAATCATCTTCTACTTTGAAATCATCATCATCCATTAATTTAAAGCTTTCTTTTACTACAACTTCATCTTTTGGTCTAATTTCAAAGTCTTCATCTAATAATTCTTCCTCTTCTATTTCTTCAACTTTGTCCTCTTTCTTACCAGGTAAAACTATCTTTTTAGCAATTGGCTTATCTTCTTTTGATTCTTTTGCTTTTACTTTCTTTTCTTTCTTAGGTGGTTCTTCTACTTCGACATATTCTACCTCAAAAAGAGCATTTTTAATTTTATCTAATACACCCATGAGTTCACCTCTTATCTAGTCTTCTAATTCTATTTTTTCATCTTCTATATCTTTCTTATACTTCTCTGTCTCTTCTCTTTCAACAACATCTAAGAATGATTCTTTAGAAGAATCTGCTTTAAATAAGTTATATTCTACTTCTTTATAGTCTAAAACATTGTCTCCAACTAAACTTTCTAATACTTTATCATTATAGTCAACAGATCTTAAGATACAACTTAAATTGATAATAACATCATTTAAATCATCTTTTGAAACATATGCTTCTATTTTTACATAGTTATATACATATTGTATAAAGTATTTAGAATTAATTTCTTCTATTTGAATATAACCATCTTTTTTATTATATTTTATTTTCTTAGACAAATATAAATCATAATCTTCTTCGTAAGTATTCTTTACTTTATGATAGTAACCTATTACGTCAACATATAAATAATACTTATTATCATAACTATCTTTTAAAACGGCATTAAAATCATCTTTTTTTACAAAGCTTATTCCTTTAGGTAAATAATATTTATAACCGTCATAATGAACATTATGTAAATTTACTTTTTCAGACATAAGTGTCTTAATATTTTTTTCAATATCATTATCACTTAATTTGACAATCCCACAACCAGTCATTAAAAGTAAAGTGGTAGAGAGTAAAACAATAATTTTTTTCATATTTCACCTACTCTTATTTTATTATATCATTTTTTTTGTAAATGTAAAAATATTTTATATCTATTTACGGTTTTTAACAAGATTACTAGTGCATAATACATAGTAAATTGGCAATCCTTCTTTAGTAAATTTATCTTCATATTCAGTAGTTATATCTGGACTATTGTCTTTATGATAATCTAAACTGACATTATTTAGTATATAGCCATATTCACTAAAGCTTACTAATGAGTATTCAAATAAATTACGATTATCAGTACGCATTTCTATTATTTTTTTATCTTTAAAAATATTATCATATTTTTCTAGAAAAACTTTACTAGATAATCTTCTCAAATGATGCCTAGTTTTAGGCCAAGGATCAGAAAAATTTAAAAATATATGATCTATTTCATGACTAAATACTTGGTCTATTTCTAAAGCATTTAATCTAAGCATTGCTAAGTTATCTAAACCATCAGGTATTTTCTTCAATGCCTTAGCTACTACACTATCATATTTTTCTATTCCAATAAAGTTAATATTCGGATATTTTAGAGCGTTTTCAATAATAAACTTACCTTTTCCCATACCTATTTCTATATAGATAGGATTATTATTTTTAAAGAACTTATTCCATTTACCTTTTAAGTCATAACAATCCTTTATTAAGTAACTAGAATTATTCATAATTATTTCTTTATTTTTAACATTTCTAAGTCTCATAAATCCACCTGCTTTTATTTTACCATAAATCGTTATATTTTAATAAAAAAGATAAATATTTATAAATTTATGATATACTAATTCTAGGAAAGTGAGGTATATAGATGTTAAAACTTAAAAACCTAGAAAAAGAACAATTTGATAACTTTGTTGTGAATCATAAAACTAAGTCACATTTCCTACAATCACTTGCCTGGGGAGAATTTGCGAAAGCTAAAAAAAATCTAACTCCTTATTATTTAGGATTAGTTAATGATAAAGATGAAATAGTAGGAGCTACTCTACTATTAGAAAAGAAATTACCATTAAATTTATGTTATTTCTATGCTCCTAGAGGATTTGTCTTAGACTACAACAAAAAAGAAATAGTCCGTACTATGACTAAGAAAGTAAAAGATTTTGTAAAAGAAAAAAGAGCTATTTTTATTAAGATAGATCCTGATATTATTAAGACTTCATTTAATTATCAAAATGAAGAAAAAGATAATCCTAATTTTGATGAAGTATTTAACACTTTAAAAGAATGTGGTTTTAAGCATTTAGGATTTACTAAGAACTTTGAAACTATGCAACCTAGATACACTTTTAGAGTTGATTTAGAACAAAGCTTAGAAGATATAGAAAATCATTTTTCTAAGACTACTAAACAAAGAATAGCTAAAGCTAAAAAGATTGATACTGAAGTAGTTATCGGTGATAAAGATGATGTTAAGGAGTTTTATCATTTAATGACTTTAACTGAAAATAGAAAAGATTTTATTTCTTATACAGAAGATTACTATGAAACTTTATATGAAGTTTTTAATGGTAATAAGAATGCTCATGCAACACTGTTTTTAGGGAAAATTAATTTTGATAAAACAATTAAAGCTTTAGAAAAGAATTTAAAAATTATTAATGATCAAATATCTATTTTACCGATTGATAACCTTAGTAAAAGTGCTAAAGCTAAGTTAGCTGAATTAACTAGGCAAAAAGAAAATGTCACTAAAGAAATATCTAAATATAAGGATTGTAAAAAAGAACATGGTGATGAGATTACTTTAAGTGCTCATATGATTATTGAATATGGTGATAAAGCTTGGGTATTATATGCTGGTAATCATAATATTCTTAGTGAAACTTATGTTAACTATAATACCTATTATGAACATTTAAAATATTGTAAAGAAAAAGGTCTTAAAATATATGATCAGTTTGGTACTATAGGTGATTTAAGTGAAAATAATCCAAGACTTGGATTACATGAGTTTAAAAAGAAATTTGGGGGAGACTATGTAGAATTCATTGGAGAATTTGATTTAGTAACAAATCCAATAATGTATTTTGTTTTTACTAAGTTAGTTCCGTTATATAGAAAACTAGTGAGAAACAGAAGCAAGAAGGAGTTAAAAAATGAAATTAGTAAGTCTAACTAAAAAAGAGTTTAAGAAATTTGCTGATAAACATCCTCAAATTACTTTTCATCAAACTGAAGAATGGGCTAATCTTAAAAAAACTAATGGCTGGGATGCTTACTATCTAGGCCTAAAAGATGAGAAAAAGATTGTTGCTGGGGCACTAATACTTTCTAAGGCATTACCTATTATCAAGAAAAAAATGTTCTATTCTCCTAGAGGATTTCTAATTGATTATAATGATAAAAAATTATTAGGAGAATTTACTAAAGAAATAAAAGAATTTGCTAAAAAAGAAGGAGCTATCTTTATTAAAATAGATCCTTATGTAGAATATCAAGAACATGATAATGATGGTAATGTAGTAGAAGATGGTTATAATAACAAGCAAGCTGTAGAAAACTTAAAAGCTTTAGGTTATAAATTCTTTGGATTTAACTTAATGCAAGATACCCTTCAACCTAGATGGATGCATGTAATTGAGATAAATGGTAGAAGTGAAGAAGAAGTTCAAAAAGATATGGAATCTAAGACTAGACAAATACTTAGAAAGAATGAAAAATCTTGTATTAAAACTAGAGAAATAACTAGAGATGAATTACCAATATTTAAAGAAATAATGGAACATACTGGAGATAGAAGAGACTTTGTAGATAGACCTTTATCATATTATGAAGCCATGTGGGATAATTTATATGAGAGTGGTATTTTAAAAATACTACTTGCAGATATAGACTTTAAAGAATATGAAAAGAATACTAGAGAAGAACTTAAAACTGTAGAAGATGCTTTAAAAGATAGAATTTATAAGCATGACAATAAATTACTTCAAATGAACGAAAAGAAGTATGAGTCTACTAATAAGCAAGATAGGGAGTCTATTGAACGTTTAAAGAAACAAATTGATAAAATTAAAGATTATCAAAAAGAATATGGAGACAAAAAAAATCTAGGAACTATTTTATTCCTAGTATATGGTAACGAAGTATTATCATTATTTGGTGGTACTGATGATAATCTTATGCAATTTCAATCTGCTTATACTGTTCATTATGCCGGTATTAAATATGCGATTGATCATGGTTATAAGAGATATAACTTCTATGGTATTACAGGTGACTTTAGAAAAGAGAATCCATTGTTTGGTCTATATCTATTTAAAAAGAGTTTTGGAGGCCATGTAGTCGAATTAATAGGTGAATATGACCTAATTATTTCTAAGTTTTGGTATCATGCTTATAATATAGCTTTTAGTTTGTATCATAAATTAAAAAAATAAAAATCTACATAATGTAGATTTTTTATTTATTTCCATATATATCCCAATAAGTAGATTGAGCTGTTTTTCCTCTATTATGAGCCTGTGTATTAGTATTAGCAGGTATTTCATAATACTTAGTCCAAATAGAAGCTGCTTCATATGCTCCTTCTTTAGTATTGGGAACATTCTTTAACTTTTCAAGGACTGAATTTTTATAACCAGTATTTAATTCATGCATCATAAAGGCCATTTGTCCCTCTACTGAATCAACTTTTAAATTATTCTTCTTACAATAACTGTGCAAATTATCATTCCTACCTCTATACCATTGACAAAGACCATGAGACCATCCTCCATCACCATCAACAGATATTTGGAAACCAGACTCTGCATTTATATTAGCCATTATTCCACTGATAACAGCAGAGTTGAAACCTGCTTTTTTTAAATAATCATATACTTTTTCTTGATTACTATTACCTGATAAACCTGTTATTATTTCATTACCAGATCCTAATACCGCTGGAGGTGTATTAGTTTCAACTATTTTACCATCTTTAATACTTAAATAAGTAATAGCTGCTTTATCTCCTTCTTGATAATTATTAACTGCTTTACCCAAATAACTCTGTATACTAGAAAAGTTAGTAGAAATTCCTGTTATTTGACTATCTAATTTAGAAAGTTCATCATTGCAAGCAACACTAATAGGACCTGCAAAGATACTATCATCTGACAATTTTGTTTTACTATTTGAAATTTTTTTCTGATTTTCTGCAATAGCCTTATTAAGTGTTTGTACTGTATTTTGTGCGTTATTAAAATTGTCATAATCGCCTGTTTTTATTTCGGTTGATGCCATAATTATCCCACCTAAATAGTAATTTGTCCTGCTAATTCTGAATCTGTCTCTTGAATTTTTTGAGCAGCAGTTTGAATATAATTACCCACACTAGTAGCATATTCAGCAGCAGTTTTTCCAGTTGCGACTTGAGCGGCATTTGTAACTACAAAAGAATTCTTTGCAGCACTATTCCAACCATTTAAATCACTTTCAACATTGCCACTATAAGTATCTAAATCACTAACAACTGATTGAGCTACATCGCATACAGCTTTTCCAATTTCTTTAACTGTTTCATAATCACACACATATTTAGCCATTATACTTCCTCCTTAGGAATACTTTCATCATTAAGCATTGCTTGAACTTTATCACTATCCTCAGTCGAATCAGTTTTAGAATCAGTAACAGTAGTTTCTCCCTCAGTAGCTGCAGTTATATTGCTGTTTTCATTGTTTACGGTAGTGTTATCTGGAACTTTATTAGGATTTTCAGTAACTCCTGTAGCTATACCACTAGTTGGTGCTGGTGGAGTTGTTAGAACATTACCTAATGATTCCACTTTAGTATCTTTTGCTGTAATTGTTCCAGCAAAATCAACTGGTTTAAAGCTTTTATCTCCAACTATTAAGAAAAATTTATCTTTATATTCTGGTTTTACTGTATTAATTCCTACAACACATTCTACTGTTTTTCCATCTGATCCAGTAAATCTAAATATACTACCTACTTTAGCAATAGATGGGTCACAAGCAACGACATATCTATTATCTATTTTTAAATATCCATTTTCAGTAACAGTTTTTCCATCTAAAACTTCTTTAGATTCTTTACTTAATTTTTTAGTGTCATACTTAGCATATGATACTGCCTTAAATTGTGATTTTTCAGAACTTACTTGAGTTCCTTCTGGTGTTGCTTGAGCAGTACCAGTTCCTTCATCTTGTTGAGTAGTCTGCTCGGCTATAATAGAGCCTACGAACGGTGATATACCACTATAATAACCACTTCCTGAACTGTATGAATTATATCCTCCACCGCCACCGCCACTATTGCTTCCGCTATAGTATTGAACGTTTGCATCGTCTTTTTTTGACTCAGGAGGATTCATAAAGTTTTCATAAGTAAATGCCTTTTGCAAACTAGTATGTGCTTCTACTACTCCATCAACAATTGCTGCTGTATTATTCATTCTATTAGCACATGCTGTTAGATTTGCTACAATTACTGATTTAGCGCCAGCAAAATCAAAGCCATCTTCACAACTAGTATCAAAGCCACTAACAGTATCAGCAATAGATGAAACCTTTTTAGCGGCAGTTTTATATCCATCGGTAGGACTTTTTATTGCCTCTGTATCTAATAAAAATCTCATATTTTATCTCCTTCCTAAGTATCCATTGTAGGGCTTATATACCCATAAATATCTTTTTTTGATCTTACATGTTGTTCAACAATACCTTTGCCATCATATGATTGTCCTTCTTTAAAGGTATTTCCTTCGATTGTAGTAACAGTTCCATCACCATTATCTTTAACTACAAATCCTGTATGATAAGAAATTTTTTTATCGCCAATATTCATTAAGAAAACATCCCCGGGCTGTGCTACATAACTACTATCAGGCTTTTTGCCTTGAATAGCAGAATATTGATCATAATGTACTGTATCACCATGTTCTTTCATTACCCCAAATATCGTTGTTGGATCATTGGCTCCTGCTAAAGTAGCCCAACGATAATTGTAACCATTTTTTTTAAGCATATAGCTAACAAAATCTGCACACCATTCTCCATTATGGAATTTAACAGAGGAGTCACCATAATCGCCACTTCTTTTTCCAAGTTCACCGGTAAGAGAATTAACTAGACTCTGATTTCCATTAGTAGCACTAGGAGTTACTATGCCATCTCCTTTAATATCCAAATAGGCAATAGCATCCTTATCACCTTTTTCATAATTAGCTCGTGCTGTAGCTATATAATCTTTTATACTAGTAAAAGTACTTATTATACTAGTCATACCTTGCCCTAACTTTGTTACTTCATCAATACAAGAATCACAAATGGGTCCAGCGAAAATGTTTGCATCACTTAATTTTGTTTTACTATCAGAAATACTCTTTTGATGATTCTCAAGTTTCTTATTAAGTGTCCCTACCTTCTCTTGTGCAGCATCAAAGTTGGCATAGTCACCAGTCTTTATTTCTTCTTGAGCCATTTTATCACCAACTTATTCATGCTTTTTCTGGATAAATAAAACCTAACAAGTGTCCATTACTATATCCTGTCGCATAATTATTTGCTCTTTTATATGTATTATTACCATACCATTTTTGACTGCTCCAGCCACCTTCTGATACGACAATATCACCATTTTTTTCAATTTTTTCAACAACTGCGACATGGCCATTACTACTACTATTACCGTATTGCCATACAGCAATTGCTCCAAGCCTTGGTTCTTGTCCTTTTTTAAATCCTTTAGTATTAGAATACCATGAACAAGCATCACCTGATGCTAAACCTTTTGCTTCTTGACCTATTAATTCACTAAATCTACTATAAGCGTAGTAAGTACAATTTCCACCTTTTCCTGGTCCTCCACCATTAAGAGGGAAACCATTAATTCCTCCATTGGCTTCATTTTGGAAGAAAATATTTTTACTAGGATCAGGTCTACCATTCTCTCCTAAACGGGCATTTGGAAGAGTACCACTGCCTCCACCCAATTGATTAGCTACACCACTTGAGTAAGCTGTCCAAGTTTTTGAGAAGCCATTAACACTAGCACTTCCTCCTTCTATTGTAGTAGAAGATGCAGTTGCTAAATAAGATTCTATTTCCTTTTTATACTTTTCCATTTCTTTTTTATATGTATCTACATCATCTGCATATTTTTGTATTACTTCTGGGTCACTGTTAGTAGAAACAGCATGATTATATCTTTGTTCTCTTTCTTCTTTTACTTTTTTAGCATTAATATAGTTTTGATAAGCTGTACATGCCTTAGCAAAAGCCTCCATTCCAGTAGATATCTTTGCACATTCAGAAGCAAAGCTTTCTGCTTCGCCTATAAATTTATCATGCGATTCACCTTCCCAAATACCATCAACACCATTAGTATGGTTTCTATAATTTTTAACTTGGGTTTCTAAATCAGTTTTTTGTGTTGTTACACTTGTAGCACTTACCATACAATCACCTACTTTATCATATTAATCATAACATTTATTGACTTATTTTTAAATAATAAAAGCTTTTTTACTTCTTAGTTAACACTCTTTTTAACACTAAAACTATATCTTTACCAAATATTTTTTTAGTTAGCCCCGTAAAATATGCATAAACGAAATAAACAATTGCACCTATAAGTGCATACGCTATAACTATTATTAAATTAGTTAGTCTAGTCATAGAATAAATTGGAATAATTAGTTTAATTAAACTTAATACTACGATCATAACTAATGAGCCACAAATAATATCTATTAGATTTCTTACTAAGTACTCAAACCTTATTTGATATTTATTATGTAAGGCAGTAATACAAATAATAAATGATATAAAATAACCTAGAATACTGGCAGTAATAAAGCCATAATATGGAGGTAATTTCATATTATTAAAAGCTATTAATAGATTATGATTTAATAATACTTTGATAATTACTCCAATTATTAAACTAATAAATACAGCTTTATAATCTTTCAATACTTGAAGAATGGTAATTACACAAGTAAATAGTCCAATAATAAAACCTAGAAAAATGTAGTAACTTAAAACACTAGGACCATAGGTACTATTTCCATAGAATAAAGTCCAAATTGGTTTAGCTAGGAAACTGATTCCTAAAGTCATAGGTATAGTTAAGAATACTAGAATGCTTAACGCTTGATTAGTTTTCGCGTTAACTTCTTTTTCTTGCTTTTTAACTACACTTTCAGTAATATTAGGTATTAAGCTTACTACTACACCTGTTGAAATAGCTAGAACAATCATATTAAATTTATTGGCCCAAGTAGATAGCATTGAATAAATAGTTTCAGCATCTACTGCGCTAAAATTAACTGTATTAACTAAACCTTTTACTACTGTAACCATATCTACATAATTATAAGCTGTTTTAAATAGATCTATCATAATAAAAGGAATGGCATAATAAATTATTTTACTAATAATTACTTTATCAGTTATAATTGGTTCATTTACTTGTCTAATTCGCTCATTAAACTTTCTCTTATTTCTTAATTTCTTATATACCAAGTATAGGTATGCTACTAAAGCACCTACTGTAGCACCAAATAAAGCTATTCCTACTGCTGTAGTTAAATCAAACCTAAATACTTTTAAAGCCATTAAACTACCAAATATGATTATTAAAACCCTTACAATTTGTTCTAATACTTGAGATATAGAAGGGGCACTCATAAATCTATGTCCTTCAAAATAACCTCGATAAATACTTAGTACTGGTACTATTAAGATAGCTGTTCCTATTACTCTAATAACAAATGTAACATCTTCAATAGAATTACCACCAGTAACATTACCTAATACTGCTTTAGCGAGCATTGGAGCAAATACCATAATAATTAAAAAACATATAATTCCTAATAATAAAGCTATTCGTTTACCTAAAACAAAAACTCTTTTCTTGGCTCTATAGTATCCCAATGTCTGATATTCTGAGACTATTCTACTGATAGCTAAAGGAATACCTGCAGTTGATAAAGACATAAATACCAAATAAATTGTATATGCATAACCATATAGAGCCCCACCTGTTTCTCCTATTATGGCATGAAAAGGAATTACATAAATAATACCTAATATCTTAGAAATAATAATTCCTAATGTTGTTATAAAAGCACCTTTTACAAAAGTACTCTTTTTCATTGTAAGATCCTTTTTCATATACTCCTCCATTATCTATATAATACCACAAAAAAAAGGAAATTTCTTCCTTTTTACTACTACAATGTAAATAGCTAACAATAAAAAGGAGAGATTAACGACTCTCTCTTTCTTTTGCCATATTAAAGTAATACTCATATTTCTTTTGTTTTTGTATTGTTTCACTTGATAATTCCTTTGGCTTATTCTTTAATCTTTCATTAATATCTAATTCAATAATTGAATCACATACTTTATATCTATAAAAGCCCTTAATAAATGAGTAATCCCCTTCTCCTAAAGCTAAACTCATTGCAGCTTGATATTCTGCTCTTTCGTTAGCTTTAATATAGATAGAAGGAAGGCCTGCATCTTCAAGCATTTTATTTGTAAAAGCTCGTATAGTTCTACCATTACCATCACCAAATGGATGGATCTTTATTAAATCACAATTTAATTCTACACATTCATCTAAGAAGGCTAACAAGTCATCAACATCACCATATTCCTTAACTAACTTAGATTTTTCGTGTAATATATCAACTCTAGGACTAATTCTATATAATTCGACAGGTATCATAGACCACTCAGTTAAACCAATACCAGTTCCTGGTAGATAAACATCATGAGTACGATAACTTCCTGCACATTCTGGAAATTCAGTGTGACAGAATAACTTTCTATGTAATTCATTTAATGAATAAATACAAAAATCTTCTTCCATTTCAGTAGAATGTAAATATTCATACATATCAACAAGACCAGCAATTTCTTCTCGTCCATGAATATTTTCACTATTTACACCTTCAAGTTTACTTTCATTTTTAACATATCTACTTATAAAACTTTTTCTTAAGTTATCAAATTCAACTTCTCCCGGATTTAAACTATAATACATTTTAATTAATTTTGTTGGTACTAAAGCATCAGTTTCATAAAGTTTTTTTGATCTCTTACGATATTTATATCCTAAGAAAGATTCTTGAATTATAAATGGTATATCTAATCCTGCTGTACTTAATACATATTGTACAAGTTCTTTTTTTTGTGCCCTTTCATCACTCATCCTGTTTCCCCCTTTAAAATTGGCCATATTATAGCATATTTCTGGTTTTTTGTCAAAAAAAGCAAGCTGAAGCTTGCTTTATTTAACAACAATATTTACTATTTTTCCTTTAATAACTATTACTTTAACAATCTCTTTTCCATCGATATGTTTTTTTACATTTTCACATTCCATAGCCATTTCTTTAATAGATTGTTCATCATCTTCTACTGATATTTGAATAGTTCCACGTACTTTACCATTTACTTGAACAGCTATTTCTTTAATAACATCAACTAGTTTATCATCATCATAAGTTGGCCATTCTTCATGAGCAATAGTCTTATTATGCCCTAATTTTTCCCATATCTCTTCAGTTATAAATGGAGCAATTGGGTTAAGTAATTTAGTAAATCCTTCAGCATATTCTCTAGGAAGTTTTCCTTCTTTTATTACTGCATTTATGAAAATCATCATTTGTGATATTGCGGTATTGAAGTTTAGTGTTTCATAATCATAAGTAACCTTTTTTACTGTTTGGTGATAAATCTTCTCTAATGCCTTATCATTATCTTCTACTACTCTACCATCTTCAACAAGCACTCTCCATACTCTATCTAAGAATTTTTTACTAGCTTCTACAGTAGTGTCACTCCATGGTTTATCTGCCTCTAATGGACCCATAAACATTTCATAAAGCCTTAAAGTATCAGCTCCATACTTATCTACTATATCCATAGGATTAACTGAATATTCTGGATATCTTTTACCCATTTTAATACCATTAGAACCTAATATCATACCTTGATGTACTAGTTTTTGGAATGGTTCTTTAACTGGAACTAAACCTTTATCATACAAGTAGTTGTTCCACATTCTAGCATATAATAAGTGTCCTACTGTATGTTCTGGTCCACCTACATATAAATCTACTGGTAACCAGTGTTCTAATAATTCTTTATTAGCAAATTCCTTATCATTATGTGGATCAATATATCTTAAGAAATACCAAGATGATCCAGCAGAACCAGGCATTGTAGAAGTCTCTCTCTTAGCCTTCTTTCCGTTATATTCAATATTTACCCAATCTGTTGCTTTATTAAGTGGACTAGATCCATCTTTTGATGGAGAATAATCTTCTAATTCCGGAAGAACTAAAGGAAGTTCTTCATCATTTAATGCTTCGCTAGTTCCATCTTCATAATGAACTATTGGAATTGGTTCTCCCCAATATCTTTGACGAGCAAATATCCAATCTCTTAGTCGATAATTAACATGTTTTTCTCCACATTTATTCTTCTCTAAGAACTCTAACATCTTGTTTATAGCATCTTCTTTATTTAGTCCATCTAAGAACTCTGAATTGATATGTAGGCCATCTTCAACAAAAGCTTCTTTAGAAATATCCCCACCTTCTAGAACTGGAATTATTTCTAAATCAAACTTCTTAGCAAATTCATAGTCTCTTTCATCATGAGCAGGTACTGCCATAATAGCTCCTGTACCATAACCTATTAATACATAATCAGATATCCAAATAGGTATTTCTTTATTATTAACTGGATTAATAGCATAAGCTCCAGTAAACACTCCTGTCTTATCTTTATTAAGTTCTGTTCTCTCTAAATCACTCTTTGATGCAGCTTCTTTCTTATAAGCATCTACATATTTCTTCCTATCAGAAGTAGTTATTTCATCTACTAATGGGTGTTCTGGTGATAATACGCAGTATGTAGCCCCAAATAATGTATCACATCTAGTAGTAAAGACAGTGAACTTTTTTCTCTTTCCTTTTATCTTAAAATCTACAAGAGCTCCTACTGATTTACCAATCCAATTCTTTTGCATTTCCTTAGTAGACTCTGGCCAATCAATATCATCTAATCCTTCAATTAATCTTTCAGCATACTTTGGTATATCTATAACCCATTGCTTCATCATCTTTCTAACAACAGGATATCCTCCACGTTCACTTTTACCATCAATTACTTCATCATTGGCTAAAACTGTTCCTAATTCTTCACACCAGTTAACTGGCATTTCTACTTCTTTAGCTAATCCGTCTTCATATAACTGCTTAAATATCCATTGAGTCCATTTATAATACTTTGGATCAGATGTTGATACTTCTTTATCCCAATCATAAGTAAACCCTAAGCACTTTAATTGTTCTCTAAAAGTATTAATATTTTTCTCTGTAAATATAGCTGGATGATTACCCGTATTAATCGCATACTGTTCTGCAGGAAGACCAAAAGAATCAAATCCCATTGGATGAAGTACATTATATCCTTGCATTATTTTCATTCTAGATACAATATCAGTCGCAGTATATCCTTCAGGATGTCCGGCATGTAATCCTACTCCAGATGGGTAAGGAAACATATCAAGGGCATAAAACTTAGGCTTTGAAAAATCCCATAAGTCTACTTTAAATGTTTCATTATCTTCCCAATATTTTCTCCATTTTTTCTCTATTTCTTTAAAATTATCCATTTTTAATCATTCCTTTCCTCTTATAAAATAAATATATCAAGTGATAACTAATTAAAATGATTAAGAGAGTAGAAGCAAATCCAATTACTATTTCTAACCAAAAATTCTTAATATGAACTACAATACTTACAATTAAACTAATATCAAATGACGATATTATAGCAATTAATTGAAGTAATTGATTATACGGTATCTTTTTAAAATCTAAGTTCTTATACATCTTTTTCAGATACATAACCTCAAAAGGTTCTCTTTTGTTTTTCTTCTCTTTATTCTTTTTTGCTTTAGAAACAATAAATATTTGATAAATAATAAATACAAAGATAAAACTACCTATAAATAATACTATTTCTTCCATAAATCCTCCTAAAAAAAATAATTCATCCCCATAAGGACGAATTATTCGTGGTACCACCTTAAATTATACTCTCTAATCGATAACGGAATTACCCATTTTGTTCCCAAGACAAGTTCATAAAACTATACTATCTATTTCCACCAAACATAGACTCTCTATTAGTAATTATTTTATTACTACTTCTTGTTCATCACAAATACAAGGTTTATTATAACACAAATTTATAATATTCCAAGTAAAAATGTAATTATCGGTGTTTTGCACCTGTTTCTTTACTTTCTGAATTCAAAAGATGAACATTTCTAATTGTTCTTTCAAAATCTTCATCTCCTAAATAATCAGCGATTTCAGATAATTTATTCATACTTAATACTGTACTATCATTTGTTTCAATACTAATTCTATTAAACAATTCTTCTTTAGGAATTATCATAAAATCAGATTCATCAATTTCTTGATATTCAGTATATAGAACTTCTTTTGGATACTTATAAAGTATTCTTTTTCTTTTAGGTGTTAAATCACCATAAATACTATCTTCTCTTGAAGTAGTATCTAATAATACCTTTAATAAATTATCATTATTAAAAGTATTTCTTAAATAATCAACTACAGAGCTTTCTATAGCCATTTCTTCACTAACGAAATTAGTTAATTCTTCAACAGCAGTTTCTCCCTTTTCATGAGCTAATTCTACTAAGAAATTATAATTATCTAGTATTTCTTCAGCTATAAACTCTGAAAAGAACCCTGGCTTATAACCTTCTGCTGAATCTTCCCAAAAATTTCTATTTCCTTCGTAAAAACATAAATAAGAGTGTTTTCTAGCTATATCAAGAGCTTTTTTTCTTTCTTCTTTAGATGCATCTTTTAACTTTGGACAAAGAAATACTCTATCTAATTCGCCTTCTTCTAGATACTTAAACATAGCATCATAAAGAGAAGTATCATCTAATAAAGTAATTTCTTCACAATGATATAAAAGAGTAGCATCTAATAATCTAACAAGTCTTTTTTCTTTAATATTTTCCATACCAAACTCCTAAAATTCATTAATATAGTCTAACAATTTCAAGAATAAATTCATATATTCTTTAGATAACCCCTTATTCTTTAATTTACGAACTTCAATTCTTTTCTTATTGATAGGTAGATTTCCAAAGATAATTTTTGCGATTTCTTCCTTTAAATAAGTTTCTATCTTTAAGTCCATTAAGATACTATCTAAGTCATCATTAATAAGACGTACAGCATCTATTTCAATGTCTTTTCCTTTACAGTTAATAGTTAATTGTCCAATAGTAGGAACATTCTTAACTTCAACTACGAAGTCATTACCATCAACATAGTTTTCTGATTCTAATTTCTCAGAATTATAATAAATAGTAACACTTTCTGCTTGTTTAGTATTTCTAAATACCATTTTATAGTTTCTTTTTTCTGGTACTATACCACTTTTACCATCTATTGAACGAATTATAACTGTATAGTTATTTCTTAAATAGTTATAGTCAATAGAAGTCTTTAGGAAGTATCCTTCTCTATATAAAGAAGATATTCCATCATCTTCATATAATGTATATGTATTACTTGCTCCTGGGAATATTTGAATCTCTAAATCTGTAGGAAGTCCGATATTGTTATAATCACTTCTATTAGAGAATGGAATTATTGAACCAGAATGAGCAAATACTGGATAATCATCTTCTTTAAAGAATGAAACATATTTCTTATTACCAGGAAACTTTTTACCAGTAACAAAGTCATACCATGTTCCATCTGGTACAAAGAATCTATGAATACTACGATTCATTACAGGATCTTTCGGTTCTAGTATTGGACATACTAGTAATTGTGATCCTAAATAGTATTGATTCCTATATAATTCATCATCATATACCCACATATAGTTATAATAGAATGGTTGAATAAGTGGTGTACCACTCTTAGTATAGTTATATGCTTCTGTATATAAATATGGAATTAATCTATGTCTTAATCTTAAATAGTCAGCCGCTATATTTTCTGTTTTGGCATCCCATAACCATGGTTCCTTTTTATAATATCTACCTCTAGCACCATGGAATCTAAGAATAGGTCCAAAAGTACTAAGTTGAACATATCTTATGTATAATTCTCCATCTTCGATACCACCATGATTACCACCAACATCATGGCTCCACCAACTAACTCCAATATTTGAAGCATTTAAGTACATAAATGGTAATTGTTTTAAGTTTTTCCAACTTATTTCACTAGAGCCACCATATGCGACTGGATATCTATGTGGGGCATAAACACTACCGCGAGCAAGTAATAATGGTCTTTTTTCATTATTCCTTCCAGAATCAATATACATATAATGATTTAGTGCCCATAATTTATTAATATCTTTTCCACCATCCGAATCATTCCAGAAGAAATCTACTCCTAGAGCTTCTAATGGATGTAGGAACATTTTAAATAATACATCCAATAATTTAGGATTTAACGGATCAAATTGAATAACTGTAGGTGATTGTAATCCTAGAGCCTCTATAGCTTCTTTATAATGTTCTTCATGTGGATAAATACCATTTGTTGGATTAACACATAAACCTACTCTAATTCCTCTCTTATGGAATTCATTAATCATAAGCTTAGGATCTTTAATTAGACCATTATTGAAAGTAAATCCTGTTTTTAAATCTTTAACATTTTCTGCATTTCTAATATGCCAATCATGATCAAATAACATAACTGCTAAAGGTATCTTCTTTCTTTCAAATTTTCTAATTAAATCTGCAATCTTACGATCATCATATTCTATATTTCTACTCCACCAGTTACCCAAAGCGTATCTTGGGATTAATGGAGGAGTTCCTGTCATTTTAAAATAATCAAATAGTACTTGTTTAAAGTCTCTATCATACATAAAAACATAAATATCAGTATGATTAGGAATTGGATCTGATAAAGTTCCATCTTTTTCAATACATTTAGTCATACTATCATCTATAGAACAGAAACCATCTAATGAATACAATCCTTTTTGTAGATTCTTAGGTATACCAAGATCTACCCCAGCCATATTTCCTAGCATATTTCTAGCTTCTGCATGACCAACGTGCCAATCTTTATTTCTATCTCTATCTTTTGATAAAAGAGTAATCTTTAAATTCTTCATTTTATCAACACCATTTGCTTCAAATGGCTGTCCTTTAATATATGTCATAGAAAAGTATTTAGTTGTAACTTCCATAATATTGGCATCTTGACGCACAAAAAAATCTGGTATTCCAACATTACGCTTTTTGATTAGTTGCGTTGGCTTATCATTAAATTGACCATTAGGTGAAAACTCAAGTCTAATTATTCTTTCAGTAATAACTGAAATTCTATAATTAGGCCCTTGTACTACCGCTTTCTTATCACTAACAGCCTTTGTATAATCTACTTCAAATTGTTTTCCAAGTGGATACATACCAAACACCTTCTTATTATTCTATTAATATAATAACATAATTAATTCAAAATACCAATATAAAAAAAGACTTTTTTTGTAGTCTTTTTTATTACTTATTCAAGTATTTTATATAGTATTCTTCCAAGGTCATATCTTCTTCATAAATAGTTTTAGCTACTTTCTTTCCAACATAACGATAATGCCATGGCTCATTTCTAAATCCTGTTATTTCTTCATATGCTTTAGTAAATCTTAGAATAAAACCATATTTGTAAGCATTATCTAACATCCACTTGTATTCTTTAGAACTAGCAAATACATTAGCATTTTTACTAGCAACATCTAAAGCTAAACCTGTTTGATGTTCTGAATAACCTGGCTTTGCCACAAATTTATCAACATATGCTTGACCATAGGATTTTAAATATAGATTAGATACATCTACTTGATCTTGATAACTACGATAAGCAGAATTTATATAAATACCATAGCCTTCTTTTTCAGCAGCTTTACTCATCTCAATAAAAGCATCTAGTGCCACTTTGCAACACTTAGTTTCTTTATCAGCACCATATTTTGTTCCAATAGTAACAAGATTGTCAGGTACAAAGCTTTTATCCAAATGATGGTGTTTATTAACTAGCATGGTTTCAGAGAACTTAGTCACAGGAATACTTTCTTTATAGTCTTCTTTATCTAAGTCTAAATTAACATACATAACTACTATTTCTTCATCTTCAGCAGTTTTATCTTCATACTTAACATAACGATCATAGTTATCTAATTTAGCAAAGTCATAAGAATAAAACTCTTCTAAGTATCTAACTTTTCCTTTTTTAATAAAATTAGTAACACTATCATCATTTCCATGACTAAGTATAATATTAATATCATTAGTACTATAGCCAATCTTTAATAATTTATTAATATTCTTAATTAGATTTTTATGATTAACATAGTTAATTAAACTATATTCTTTAATATATTTTTCTTTAAAATAAGGACTTTCAAACGCAGCATTTAAAGTTTTGTTCTTACCCACTTTTAAAACATCATCTTTATGCCAAGAGAATAAGATATTCCTACTGGCCTTTTTACTGTAATCAAGTCTAGTTAAATCACTTATTTGTTTGAGATAAAAAATTAAAATAATTAAGGCAATGCAAAGAATAAGACCTATTATTTTAAATATGCCTAGATAAGGTTCTTTTATTTTAATACTCTTTATCTTCTTCTTCACCATATTTTCACCTACTATTATTTTACCACAAAATTGCATAAAACTATATACTATGTTATTATTAAAGCGTTTCAGGTGATAAAGATGAATAATTTTAAATATTCAAATACAAACAAAAGATATCATACTTTAGATTACTTTTATAAAACTAAGTTTAATTCTAAAGTATTTAAAGTAAGTTTAAATGCTGGCTTTTCTTGTCCAAATATAGATGGTACTGTTGGATATGGCGGTTGTATCTATTGTTCTAAGACTGGTAGTGGTGAATTTGCTGGAGATGTTAAAGATTCTATAGAAAAGCAATTCAATACTATCAAAGAAATAATGCATCATAAATGGAAAGATGGTAAGTATATAGCTTATCTTCAAGCTCGTACTAATACTTATGCCCCTGTAGAAAAGCTAAAAGAAATATATGAACCAGTAATTAAATATGATAATGTTATTGGACTTAATATTGCGACACGTGCTGATTCAATTACTGATGAATGTTTGGACTATTTGGCTGATATAAACAAAAGAACTTATTTAACTATTGAATTAGGTCTTCAAACCATTAATGGAAAAACATCTAAATTAATTAATAGGTGCCACACTCTAGAATGTTTTGAAGAAATGGTAAATAAACTAAGAGAGAGAAATATCAATGTTGTAGTACATATTATTAATGGATTACCATATGAAACTAAAGAAGATATGCTTAATACTGTTAAATATTTAAACAATTTAGATATTCAAGGTATCAAAATCCATATGCTTAGTATCATTAAAGATACTCCTTTAGCTGAATTATATGAAAAAGAGAAATTTCATGTACTTACTAAAGAAGAATATATCGATATAGTAATTAGTCAATTAGAATACTTAAGACCAGAAATAGTAATACATAGAATTACTGGGGATCCTGATCCAAAAGACTTAATTGAACCAACTTGGTTAATAAAAAAGTTTACTGTTTTAAATGACATTGATAAGGAAATGGTTAAAAGAGATACATATCAAGGAAATAAATTATGATAAAAAAAGAAGAAGTATTACTTCTTCTTTTTCTTATTTATAGATTTACTATTAATTATAACTTTCTTAGAATCTTTTATTTTGCTTATTATCGGTCTAGTGACTACCAAAGTAATCACACTTACTATAATAAATACAACTATTTGTATTAGTAATAGATTTGTAAATATCGTTGTAATCATTGCTGCTAATGCTCCTACTACAAACCAAATAGTTTTTAAATCAGTATTCATTAATTCAATTACTAAGAGTATTAAAAAAATTATGAACCAAACAAATACCATAATCTCACCTCTTTGACTATATATTCTATGATATATACATTTATTTTTCAATAAAAACAATTATTTTCTTGTTTATAAAAAAAATATATAATATAATGAATATAAGGTAGGAGTAATGGCTATGAAGTTTAACAATAAAGAAAAAGTTATTTTATCTATAGTTATGGCTGTATGGGGCTTGTTTTTTATTGGCAGCGGTTTTGTTATGCAAAAACAAATAAAGCCTATTATTCATACTGAATATTCACTTGATGTTAAAGCTAGAAAAATACCTGAAGCTCAAGCAAAAACAAATGAAATTAAAATAAAAGATTTAACTATTGAAATAAACAATCCAATTAGTGTTGAGGTAAAAGATTACTTAGAAGATGCTGATAAATTAGATGATAAAGTGCTAAGAGCATTAAAATTAGATACTTCTTTAGTAAATATTAATCAAGCTGGAGAATATCAATATACTATTACTTATAAAAAGAAAAAGTATATTGGAAAAATCACAGTAAAAGAAAAAGAATTACCTAATGTAACATTCACTTTAAAAACAGTAACATTAAAAGTTGGGGATGCTTTATCAACTAACCCTAGATCTTATATTAATGAGAAAATATCAAATGAAGTATATAACAATCTTACATTAGATTTATCAAAGGTAGATAATGCCACTGCTGGTACTTATGATTATTATATTACTTATAAAGGTACTAAATACCAAGGTAAAATAATTATCCAATCTTTAGGACCAACAGTAATGACAAAGACAACTGAAAGTTGTCCTACTGAAGCTCCTGAAAAAGATGGTAAATGTGTTTGCTCAGATTTAACTAAAGAATATGATGCAGCTACTAAGACATGTATAGAAAAAGCAAAAGAAACTACTGAGTAGTTTCTTTTTTTTAACTTAAATTAACTATTTCTCCATCAATGACATCGATAAGTTCACAATTAGGCTTACGAGATAAACCTGGCATAGTCATTATATTACCAAGTAATACTGTGATGAAAGCAGCCCCTCCATATAACCTAACATCTTTTATATTAACTTCAAAATTAGTTGGAACTCCAACTTTTTTAGCATCATCTGATAGTGAATATTGTGTTTTAGCTATACAGATAGGAAGTTTATCCATATTGTTAGATTCAATTGCTTTAATTTTATTCATCATTTCATCACTAATATTAACTTTACTAGCTCCATAAATATCCTTACAGATAATATTTATTTTTTCAACAAGACTTAAGTCTGTATCATATAGAGTCTTAAAGTCATTATCAGGTAATTCTAATACTTGATTTGCTAATTCAATAGCTCCTTCTCCACCAGTACTATAAGCATTACTAATCGCATACTTATAATTCTTAGATTGGCAATGTTCTTTAAATACTTCAATTTCTTCTGAAGTATCAGTATCATATTTATTTAAACATACTACTACATTAACTCCAAATTTCTTAAGATTTTCATAGTGCTTATCTAAATTAGCAAAACCTTTCTTTAGAGCTTCTATGTTATCATTAAAGATTTCATCCTTAGGAACTCCTCCATGATACTTTAAAGCCTTAATAGTTGCGACTAAAACAACTGCATTTGGTTTTAGATTACCTACCCTACACATAATATTAAAGAACTTTTCTGCACCTAAATCTGCTCCGAAGCCAGCTTCTGTTACTACATAATCTGCAAGAGATAAAGCTGTTTTAGTTGAAACAACACTATTACAACCATGAGCTATATTAGCAAAAGGTCCACCATGAATTAATACCGGAGTATGTTCTAATGTTTGAACTAAATTTGGTAAGAAAGCATCTCTTAGTAAAGCCACTAAAGATCCCTCAATATTTAAGTCTCTAACATAAACATAATTACCTTTACTATTAATACCGACAATAATATCTCCTAGTCTCTTTCTTAAATCTTCTAGAGAAGTAGCTAAACAAAATAAAGCCATTACTTCACTTGCAGATGTAATTGAAAACGAATCACTTCTAGTACCTAAATCAACACTTCTTAATGCACGATCATTAACGTCTAAGCATCTATTAAATGTTACTTCTTGAATATCTAAACTATTGCCAAAATAAATATGATTATCTATTGCCGCACAAATTAAATTATTTGCAGAAGTAATTGCATGAAAGTCTCCGGTAAAATGAAGATTAATATCTTCCATTGGAACTACTTGACTATATCCTCCACCAGTAGCTCCACCTTTCATACCAAATACTGGTCCCATAGATGGTTCTCTTAGAGTTCCTATTACTTTCTTATTCATTCTATGTAAAGCATCACTTAAGCCAATACTAACAGTTGTTTTCCCCTCTCCAAATGGCGTAGGACTAATCGCTGTTACTAGAATAAGTTTACCCTTAGGATTATCTAAATTAACTTTTAATTTAGCTTTATAATCACCATATAAGATTAAATCATCTTTCTTTATACCAATACTCTTTGCTACATCGATAATATTATCTTTTTTACTACTTTTTGATATTTCTATGTCATCCATAATATCACCTCTTTCATATTATACCACAACTATGAACTTTTTATTCTAGATATCTACTTATTTTAATATTAATAATTCTCTAAGAGAATTTTAATTTTTCATAAACATAAATTAATAAATAATAAGAAAGTAGCATTTGCATAATAAAAATACTGGTGTTATCCTCTAAACTATTAAGAAAAAAGGAGGGATACTATAAATAAATTTAAATTTTTCTTAATACTTCTCTTTAGTATATTTTCAAGCTTTATTTTCATTACTGATGTTCATGCTGAAAGTTTCTTTGAAGCAGAATATATATCTGATATTTATATGAATAAATACCAATACTCTACTAATACTATCTATTACCAACAAGCTCGTGTTTTTAGAAGAACTAATGATCATGCAATGGCTTATTGCCTTGAACCTTTTGTTTTTTTTGATGAAAATAAGAATTATACCCCCACAGTTAATCCTAGAAATCTATCTAAAGCTCAAATAGATAGAATTTCTAAAATAGCTCACTTTGGTTTGGGCTATAAAAAACATAATACAACTAAATGGTATGCTATTACACAATTAATGATTTGGCAAACTGCTGATACTTCTGGAGATTACTACTTTACTGATGGTCTAAATGGTCCTAGAATTAACCCATATCAAAGTGAAATACAAGAAATTAATAATTTAATAAAAGAATATGATAAATTACCATCTTTTAATAACAAAACATATACTGTGATTGAGGGAAATAACTTAGTTGTTGAAGATACTAATAATATTATTACTAGTTTCAAATCAAATGATAATTTAACTATTACTGATAATAAAATAACTCTAAATAATATTAAGGAAGGTAACTATAATTATACATTTACTAAGCAAGATAATTACTATAATAAACCAATCATTTTTTATCAAGCCAATGGTAGTCAAAATCTAGTGAATTATGGTGATTTAAATGATTTAAATGCTTCATTTAAGGTAAAAGCTATTCATACTAAAATAGAACTATCTAAGATAGATCAAGACAATAAATCAACCACTCCTAGAGGAGAAGCTACTTTAGATGGGGCTGTTTATAAATTATATGATACGAATGATAATTTAATTCATACATTCACTATCAATGATAATTACGATGTTTTAAATAATATAGACTTCGGTAAATATTACCTTCTAGAAGATACCCCAGGTATTGGGTATACTCTAGATACTAATAAGTATGAAATTAATATTGCTGAGAATAATCCAACAATACAATTAACTTTAGAAAATAAAGTAATTGAAAAAAAGATTATTATCGAGAAAAAATATGGTGATAACAACAAACTTATGAATGAAGAAAATATTAGTTTTAATATTTTTAATAGTAATGATGAGTTAATTGAAACTGTGATTACTGATGAAAATGGTCTCATAGAAATTACTCTTCCTTATGGAAAATATAAGATTGTTCAAATTAATTCTACTGATGGTTATTCTAAAATAGAACCATTTACTGTAGAAGTAAGTGATAATGAAGAAGAAAGAATAGAGCTAAAAGATTTAAGAATACCGGTACCTAATACCCGTGCTGAAACTAGTTTATTCTTATTAATCATAAGACTAGTTTTAATCCTATTATGATAAAAAGATTATATTTATTATTAGTACTATTCTTATTATTACTTTTACCATTTTCAATTTTAAAAATATCAGCAAAAGAGGAAACATTTCCTAACTTTAAGATAATTACTTTAGGGGAAAAGCCTATTGGCACTTTAACCATTAATAAAATTAATTTAAAAGAAGATTTATATGATATTGATAGTCCTAGAAATAATGTTGATGAACATGTGACTATTCTAAAAGAGTCATCTTTTCCAGATATTCTCGTCTTAGCAGCTCATTCAGGTAAAGGAAAAATAGCTTATTTTCAAGAATTAGATCATTTAAATATTAATGATACAATTAAATTAACATATAAAAATAATAACTATATCTATTATGTAGTATCTATTTGGGAAGAAAAGAAAGACGGCTATATCAATATTAATAAAGAAAATAATTACCAATTAGTTTTAACAACTTGTAGTCCTAATAAAGACGGCTATCAACTAATAATTAATTGCGTAAAAAAAGAGTCTAATTAGACTCTTTTAATTTTTTTAAACCTTCTTGTAATTGTGTATCATTATCATAGTTTGGATTTTCACAATAATCTTTAGTCTCTTCTACAAACACATCTGGCTTTATTCCTTTGTCTCCTATCCATTTACCCTTAGAAGTTAACCATTTTTCAGTAGTATACTTGATGCTACTACCATCATTCAACGATTGTGATTTTTGAACAGTACCTTTTCCATAAGAACTTGTTCCTACAATAGTAGCATTCTTATAATTCTCTTTAAAGCAAGAAGCCAATATTTCAGATGCTGAAGCACTAGCAGAATTTATTAATACTATTACTGGATAATTCTTACTGCTATTATTCATTGAATAGATTTTCTTAGAACCCTTTTTTGTTTCAACTTGATATAAGACAGTCTTCTTTGGGAAGAAAGTACTTAATATCTCTCGCGTTTGGTTTAAATGTCCTCCCGGGTTATCACGAACATCTATTACTAAAGCATCAATATTATTCTTATCAAATCTTTTCATAGAAGTTTTAAATTGCTTATAAGAATTAGCAGCAAAGACATCAATTTTAAGATAACCGACATTTAATCCTTCATAATCAATGATTTTATTATGAACACTTTGAATTTCAACTACAGCTCTTTTCAAATTAAATTCTTTTTCCTTATTTCTTCTTTTTACAGTTAGTTTAACTTTACTACCAACTTTACCTTTAGCAATACTTTCAAACATCTTAGGTTCTTTTACAATATCTATATCATTAACCTTTATTAAAATATCATCTTCTTTTAATCCAGCTTTACTAGCAGGAGTATTATCAATTATTTCAATAATTTTATAATATCCATCTTCTTGATAAGATACAGTAACACCAATACCAATGAAACTACCCTTCACTGCTCTATCAAATTCTTTAGCAGTTTCATTTTCCATATAATTAGTAAATGGATCGTCTAATGATTCTACCATCCCTTTAATTGCACCATCACTTAATTTATCTTTATTAACTTTATCATAATAATTATTAGTTAAATTATTATATACATTAACTATTTCAGCTAAATTCTTATCTTTAATAATAATAGAAGTTTTACTACAAGTAACTATATATCCTATGACTATTCCAAATAATATAGAAATTAAAATAATAATAATTACTTCAAATAATGAAAAAGTAGTGTCTTCTTCCTCTTCCTTATGAAAAATTTTATTTTCAATAACACTAAACATATTTTTTTTCTTAGTTTTTTTATTCTTCTTTTTCATAATTCTCCTCCTACGCTACTAGAACAATCATATCATAAATAAAAAGAAAAAGACACTAAAAGTCTTTTTAATTTAAATAATTAGTAATTGCTTCTTCTCCTTCAAGATACTCTATTAAATTACCATCAGTAATTCTAATTAATGTAGGTCCATTAATTGATAATTCAGATGCTTTACTAGGTGCCTTATTGGATTCTTCAGTGGTAGTATACTTCTTATTAAAAGTATTAGTCATATTAACATAATAAATTGGTTTATGATCCTCTTTATTCTTATATGAAGAAATAGCATCAGCCACACCACTAACACTTGGATCATATAATACTACTATATAATCATTATCTTTCATAGAGAATGTTTTACCAATTAATATTTCATCATAATTAATTGAAACACTGCTCTTTTCAGAAGTTTCTTCAGTATCACTCTTATCAGTATGCTTATTAGTAATATAAATTGTTAATAAATAGAATAATCCTAAAAGACATATTACCATTAAACCAATAATTATTTTATTTAATATACTATCTGAAGTTACTTTTACTTCTTCAACCACTTCTTTTTTCTTTTTTTGTTCTTTTCTTCTTGTTTGTCTGTTTGCCATTTAAAATCACCTGAAAATAGTATACCACAATAGAATTAGTTAAGTCTATTAATAAAAATGAATTCTATATCTATTGCATATTTTTTATATTTTATAGTATAATATGTCCTTATCAAGGGGGTATAATATGATTCCAAAAGCATGGGATGAAAGATACTATTTGTTTAATCCAGAAGAAATTGAGCGTTATGAAGATGGAGGAAGATATCATAAAGAAAAATTTCTTGAAGAGAAGATTAAATATAGAAATGCTATTGAATACTATGATGAATTTATAAATGAAGTTGCTAAATTACTGAAACATTTAGGTTATTCATCAGGACTTGAATGTGCAAATATGATTTCTTATTTAATAAGAAATGGTTTTTTATCTGTAGATCGTATATTAAAAGAAAATGCCATTCCTGATAAAAAAGACATTAATCATCGTTTAGGAACTAGTATAGTTAGAGGAAGTAGTAGTTATAGAAATTATGTTAATATGTTTAATGACATATGTGCTGTAATCAATTTACCAACAGATAGATTGTATTGCTATTCAGGAAATCCTAAAGAAGGATTAGATAGAGAAGCAAATTATGCTATTAATTTAGTTTTACATGATCTAAATGTTTATGGTATTGATACTTATGGTAATGATAAGTTATTTAAATTTGATAGTGCTTTTGTACTTTCTAACATTAATCCAAGAGATGCAAGTTATCTGTTATATAAGCCTTATCTTGAAATGGAGCTTGGTGAAAGAAAATTTAGTGAAGTACTTAAAAAAATCGATAGTTTCAAATTTCTTGCTGCAAGCCCATCAATTAGTAATAAAGAATATGAAGAAATTAAAAATTCCGTTGAAGATAAAATGTCTACTCATCATTCTGATTTATGTGATTTTCATGAAGATACTAAGAAATTAAAGAAAACAATAGTTAGAAAAATAAAGGCAAAACAAAGATAAAAGAGAACTAAGTTCTCTTTTTTATTACATTCATTTTTAATAGTCAGTCATAATAAGAAAAAGTGATCCCTAGGATCACTTTTGTGAAATTCTAACTTTTACCTTCTTGGTCTTTGATGAATAATCTAATCTTAAATCTGTTCCAGTTACTTTTACTTCTACTTCATGTTCACCTACTCCATAGTTTTTAAGATCTATGTAAGCAGTAATATCAGACGCTTGAACATCTTTAATAGCATCAGCACTACCTTTAACCACAACAGTTACTTGACGATCTTCATCAGATAAAGCTTGAACTTTAAGATTACCATCTAAGTTCTCAGACTGTACTGAAATATTATCAAATTCTTTACTAGAAGAATTATCTAATACTACTTTAATAGTCATTGTCTTAGAACTTAATTCAGTAATTCCTTTAGGTTTCTTCAATGTTACATTAAATTCTTTATCTTTATCTAATCCTTTAACATCAATTTCTACTTCTAATTGTTCAATCTTATCTATTGCTTCTTGTGAACCATAAACAGTAATCTTAGACAAGTTAGTTTCCATTGATTTAATAGACTTACCAAATGCTAAATCTCCTTTAGGAACAACTCTTACAGGTATTTCCTTACTTGGAGAAGTAATAGTAATATTAGCAGCTACCGTTTTAGGAACAATCTCTACATCTACTATCTTACCATCATTATCATAAGCTACTAGTGGAATATCTTTAACAGTTATTTCACCAGCTTTAGGATTAGGAATATTCTTAACATCTACTAAAGCTTTTACTGTAGCAACTTGATCAATCTTATATTGAGCACCTTTAATGATTACTTCACTACGATCAATTTCTACATTACTAATATATAATTTACTATCTAGACTTTCTTGATGTAATACATCATAAGTTAAACTTCTATTCTCACTTACTTTTTCATAAATCGTAACAGTTACTTGAGAAGGATCAAGTTTATAATCTAATGATCTTAATCTCTGAGTATATCTCAATGTAACTTTATGATTTCCTGGCTTTAATCCAGTTAAATCAACTGATACTCCTTTAGAAGGAGATTGTTTTGCCAAGAAGATATGTCTTCTTTGACCAATTAATGTAATATCTACTTCTTTTGGAAGTCCTTCTACTACATATAATTCTTCATTATAAACAGCAGTTACTGGTTGATTATATAAAATCTCTGCATACTGATCAATCATAATATTAGATTCTCTATCTATTACTACGAATACACCAAATGCTAAAATCAAACTTACTATAAGTAATGTTGATTTTTTACCAGATACTTTATCAAAACTTTTAACTAGTGATTTTCCTATATTCATTATCTTGAGAATCAATTTCGTAATTGGAGTAATTAACCATTTATCAAAGAATAATCCAATATGACGAAATAGTCTCATTATTAACTTACCTATCTTCTTCATATATCTCTTCCTCTTCTATTTCTTCTTCGTAATCAGCATCTTGCTTTGGTTTTAACTCATCAATTAATAGCATTCTAACATCATCAAGTGTTAAGTTATATAGCATATCTCCTTTTAGAGCAATTGATACTCTTCCAGTTTCTTCAGAAACTACAATACATATAGCATCAGTTTCTTCAGCAAGTCCTAAAGCAGCCCTATGACGAGTTCCTAGACGTTTATTAATCTTAGAACTACTACTTGTAGGGAATACTGCTCCTGCACAAGTTATTCTATCACCTTGAATAATTACTCCACCATCATGTAATGGATTACCTTCATAGAAAATAGCTATTAATAAATCACTAGATAAATCTGCATATAATTTCTTAGCTTTATCAATATAGTTACCTAAACTTATATCTCTTTCAATAACAATTAATGCTCCTATTCTTTCTTTACGAAGATAATCAATAGCGTTAATCATTTCATATACCATATGTTCTCTTTCATCTACTGTAAGAACTTTATGTCTACCAAGTAATTGACTTCTTCCTAATTGTTCAAGAATAGTACGAATTTCAGGTTGAAAGATAATAATCAAAGCTACTGGTCCCCATTGAATAATATAATCTAATAAATATCCAACAGTTACAAAACCAAGTTTATCACTTATCAATTTTAAGATAATTACAAAGGCTACTCCCTTAAATATCAAAGATAATTTAACATTATTCTTGATATTCTTTAAAATATAATAAAATATAAACCATACTAAGGAAATATCAACTATTTTTCTTAATATAGTTAAAACATCAGACATAGTTATTAACATCGCGTCATCTCCTATCTTGTTTTTTAGATAAAAAAAGCCAATATCACTTTTCTTACCCCTATTCATTATTATGATAACATTTTATCGCCTTTTTAGCAACCAAAATACAAGAAAAAAAGAACAATTAAATGTTCTTTTTTACGCTTAATAATTTCATTTTTCCTTGTGGAATTAATTGCTTAGAAGTAGTCTTTTTACTACTAATTTTATAATGAGCTTTAAGTACGCTTAATAAACCCTTATATTTATAAACTGCTAAATCTTCTTCCTTATCTTTTATTAATTCAGTAACTGGTACCAAATAATTGCTATATATTGTATTTATAACTCCGATACTTTCAGTCTCTAAACACTTGGAAATTTGTGGTCCTATAATATCATATTCCCTTAATGTTGCTTCATATTTTGGATCTTTTTCCATAACACTCTTTTGGAATCCAATAATTGTCTTATAGACTTCACTATTTTTATCTAATCCCAGTCTACTACAAACCATAGTAGTAACATATCCTCTAGGTCTATAATGAGGTCCACAACTATCATCAGGATAATAATAAGTTTTATACCAAGTACAATATCCTTTAGCTGGGTAAGACCATCTTGGATTAAATGGATTACCATGATCATCTATAAAATTAGCACAACTACCACATTTACCATCGTATGACATATGTATTCCTCCTCGATGAGTAGATATTATACCATATTTCATACAAAACATCAATAATTACTTTGATATCTTTTTTCCCATCTCTTTTTAGCAAGTCGTTTAACTTTTTGGTTAGAATGGTCTATATCATCTATATAGTTTTCTTCTATTTTTCTTTTTACAACAAAATCAATAGTTTTATCTTCTTTAGAAGCTGCTTTTACTTTAACTAGTAATCTATCACCAAGAAAATAATTTTGTTTTCCATCTAGAGATATCAAAGTATAAGTATTAGGATTATGTGCATATCTGCCTTCCATATTTTTAAGTCTTACTTTACCCTCTACCAGATTATCCAATTGTACTGTTAAACCACGGGATGACAACTTAGTAACTGTTCCTTTATATTCTTCACCAATATGACTTTCCATATATTCAGCACATTTCATGTCATTAACAGCTTCTTCAGCTCTATCTTCCATTCTTTCCATTTTAGAAGACTGCATAGCAATATCTGGTATTTTTTCTTTCCATTTTCTAGCTGCTTTTCTGGCACTTTCGGAATCAGTGAAAGCACACTCTTTCAATATACGATGCACTGTTAAATCAGGATATCTTCTAATTGGAGAAGTGAAATGACAATAATAATATATAGCAAGTGCATAATGACCAATATTAATTGAACTATACTTAGCTCTAGATAAACATTTAATTTCTTTATCAATTAGCATCATGCTTAATTTACCAGCTTTTTTAACATGTTCTGCTAAATCCTGCATTACTTTTGAAGATTCTATACATTGCTTAGCATTATATGAAAATGGTAAATTTATTGCCTCTAACATTTTCAAAAATTCAGCTAATTTTTCTTCACTTGGTATATCGTGAACTCTATGTACACATGGAAAACCTAATTTGCTTAGATGTTTATCTACTGTTTCATTTGCCAAAACCATAAACTCTTCAATTAAATTTTCTCCCAAATCATGTTCCCTCATAGAAAAATCTACTATTTTTCCTTTGTCACTATATATTCGCTTTAATTCTGTTTTATCAACTTCAATAGCTCCATTCATAATTCTATTCTTACGTAGTAACAAAGCTATTTTATTAAGTGTACGCAATTCTTCTGTGAATTCTGCATATTCTTTAAGGACTTTACCATCTTTTAAAATATTATTAACATTATCATAAGTCATTTGCAAATTTGATTTAATAACCGTTGGAGTAATACGATAGTGTACTATTTCTCCCTTATTATTGATTTCCATAATACAGCTCATTGCAAGTCTTTCAACGTAAGGCTTTAATGAACAAATTCCGTTGGATATTTCACGAGGAAACATAGGTATTACCTTATTACCCAAATAATTACTAGTACCTCTTTTAAAAGCATCTTTATCTAAAGGTGAATTTTCAGGTACATAGTGACTGACATCAGCAATATGTACTCCTACTTCATAATTACCATTAGGTAGCTTTCTACAGCTTAGAGCATCATCAATATCCTTAGTATCAGCACCATCAATAGTAAATACTTTCCAATTAGTTAAATCTTCTCTTCCAATTTTATCAATGTCTCTTACAGTAGTAGGAATATATTTCAATTGCTCCAAAGATTCATCACTAAATTGATCATCTATTCCACATTTAAAAGCCTCCCAAAGAATATCCATATCAGGATCATCTTTGTGATTAAAAACTCTTGTTATTTCTCCTATATAAAAATCATTATTAGTTTGTTCAATTAATTTAACTGCCACCCTTTGACCTTCAATGGCCTCTCCTTTTAGGGCAATTTTTATATTTTGTTTCCTTCTATCAGCTGGTAAAAGAAAGTAGCTATTTCCTTGCCTTATAACTTCACCAGCAACATTTTCTATATTTCTCTCAATAATATCCACAATTTGTGGCTTTCTGTCATTACCACCAATATCTATAAGTACTAGGTCCCCATCAATGGCACCATTATTAAAATCTCTAGTAATAGAATATTTAGATTCTGTACCTATATGTTCTCCTTCTTTATTAACAAAAAAATTCCTAGTAATAACAAAACCTCCTCCATTACGGTTTCCATAAAATCTACCAGTCCTGTAAGAAGTTTTCATAATAGCTGAAATTTTGCCAGTATTGTGTTCAATATATTCGTAATTTTCCAACCCTTTTTCGACAATCTCGTCTATTTTATTCTTGTCATCACTAGAAATCTTGAAATTTTCTTCATTTTTTGAATTCAATAATTCTGCCACTTTTAAATATAGTGTTTCTTTTTCTATTGGTTTCTTGGCATTTGTTAAAACTAAATCTACATAATGCTTCATAATATGCCCCCCTATGTCGTTTATTCTATCACACTTTTAAGCATAAAAAAAGTCATATTACTATGACTTTTAGTTAACTCTTCGAACAGCCATTAAGTTATCAATAGAACCACTTTGCCATCCAGCAACACTACTTACCACTACACCTTGTGATGGATTAGTAGCATGAATCATCAGACCATTACCAACATACAATGCTGAATGAGTAATAGATCCTCCATGTCCCCAACTTAAGATGTCTCCTGGCTGAGCATTAGCATAACTAACTCCAATTCCATCATAGGCTTGGGTATAAGAACTTCTACTTATACTTTTTCCTGCTCTAGCGTATACATATTGGACAAACCCACTACAATCAAATCCATATGGTCCATTAGAACCCGAAATGTATGGAGAACCAACTAATGAGTAAGCAATTGAGACAATATCTCCTCCTGCCGCATTAGCAGGTGCATTACCATAAGTTGCTGGTCCAACACTTGCAGCTACAACTGGTCTAGCTTTTACTTCAAGATTGAATTTAACTTGTGTAGCATTACCACTCTTATCTTTGGCATTTACTACTACTTCATGTATACCAACATTATCAATATCTTCTCCATAAGAGAAATTGTAATAGAAAATACTATCTTCTTTAACTTCATTCAAATAAGATACATCACCATCAACAACATCTTTCACAGATTCGATATTATTAGTCAAATCATAATTATCGCCTTGAGTAATAGTTACCTTTTCTTCTTTTAGTTTTATTTCTGGAGCAGCTGTATCAACTACATTTACTATGAATGGCACTTCTCGAATGACATCTTCTTTCTTAATTTCAACAACTACTTCTTGTTCCCCTATCTTTTTTGTATCAATATCTTGTTTTACAGATACGACTTCCCCTTCGACTTTTTTAATTAGTTTGTTTATATCGTAGTTAGCGCTACCATATTCAACAGCTGCTTTTCTATCGATAACAACCTTGATACTCTTATATGTATCATATCTATGATACACATAACAACTAATCATCATAATCGATGATACTACCATCAGACTAACAACTTTTACTAGCTGTCGCCACGACGGTACATCAATAGTTTTCATATCTATTTTCCTCCCTGAATGCCCATTATTATAGCACTTTGGGATCTAAATGTCAAAAAACAGCATTTAAGGATGCTATTTCATTAAAACATAAAAACAAAAAATAATATCAATAATATTACACCAATTATTGTGAAAGTGCCATCTTTATTAATTGCTCCAAGTAGTGAAAATAGTGTCATTGGTAGAGACATAACTCCAAAAACTATATATTCCAGATTGCAAAGGAAACCATTGCAATTTGTTAAAAAAGCTATAGCAAACAAAACACATGTACATAGAAAAGATAAAATAGCTACAAATGTTAAGAATTCATTCCCTGATTCCTGTTTAGTATCTTTTTCTTCTTTTTCAATCTTTTCTTCTTTATTCATATTTTATTCCTCATATTCTTCCAAAAAACTCTTATATTCACCATTCGCTTTAGTGCCAATAACACAATTTAGATTAACATTATCAAGAGCTTTATAGATATTATAATCTATATTAGGATTTTTCTTTCTCATCTCTTCAACTAATTGTTTCATTTCTAATCTTTTGCTTTCTTCCTCTTTATTTGCGGTTCTTTCAGTAAAGTGGCAAGCGCAATTCAAAAATTGCAAATTATTAGCCTTAGCCCAAGCTTTAATATCACTTTCTTTCACTAAATGTAATGGCCTAATTAATTCCAATCCTTCAAAATTTTCACTGTGTAATTTAGGCATCATTGTTTTAATTTCTGCTCCATAAAACATTGAAAGAAGTGTAGTTTCAATAACATCATCAAAGTGATGTCCTAAAGCTATCTTATTGCAGCCTAAATCTTGAGCTTTTTTATATAGGCATCCTCTACGCATTCTAGCACATAAATAACAAGGACTCTTTTCAATGCTAGAAACAACATCAAATATATCACTTTCAAATATTTCAAGATTAATATTCATTGTCTTAGCATTTTCTTTAATTAATTTTAAATTTTTTTCATTATAGCCAGGATTCATACAAACATAATGAACTTCAAAAGAGAATTTGCCATGTTTTTGTAATTCTTCCATACATTTAGCAAGCAAAAAAGAATCTTTTCCTCCAGAAATACAAATCATAATCTTATCGTTTTCTTTGATGAGTTCATATTCTATTACTGCCTTAACAAACTTACTCCAAATATCCTTGCGATATTTTTTAATAATACTTCTTTCTATTTCTTGATATCTTTCCATCTATTCTACTCCAATATATTTATATCCTAAGTCATTAATTGTCTTTCGAATTTCTAAAACATTAATAACTTTATTATGAATTAAAGTAACTTTTTTGTTTTTTAAACTCACTTTAACGGATTTAACACCGTCAACTTTTTTCAGAGTATTTCTAATTATACTAGCATCTTTTAAAGTTTTAATTCCATTTGCTTTAACAACTAATTTCTTATTTTGCATGCTTTTTTCTACCATTCTTTTCTACTACAATGTCTTTAGAAAAGTACCACATAATTAATGATCCGGCAAAGTTACCTAAGATAGCTAATACAATTGACCAATGAAATCTATGAGCAACTCCTAATGTAATAATATTAGCAATACAGTGTTGAAATCCGCAGAAAATAAATAAAGGTATTCCATAAATGATACCTAGCGGAGTTCCCTTGCGATATAAAAATACTGCGATATACATAATAACTCCACATAATATACCTTTTATAAAGAAAGCAGTTGAAAACTCCCAAGTAGCTACTTTAGCAAGAGCGTTAGTTACTATTTCTTTATCAGCATAAGAGAATATAAAGCCACATAAATATCCAGCAATTAAATTAACCATTAATATTATTAACAAATCCCAAATATTAATAGAATCTGCGAAGAGAAATCCACATTTTCCTGTGAATAAGTTTTGTCCCATATAACAAACTCCTAATAATCCTAAAGCAAATATTACTGGACCAATCGGATTACCTAATTTTAATAGTGCATAATTACCTAAACCTATTAAAATAGCTGCCCCTATACTTTTATTAATTAATTCTTTCATTTACTCACCTCAACATTATTATAGCATAAAATAAAGGACTTAATAGTCCTTTATCCTAATTCATATGGAGTTCCACTGGATCCATCTCCTCCGGTAATCTTGACGCTTGCTTTTAAATATACACATGGTCTATACTGATAAGAACTTTTAACTGTTGCTGTTGTTACCCTACAAGCACTAGTCATGTAGAAAGCTCTATTATTACCACTATTCATTATAGACCAATTATTAACACCTGCATTTATCCAGTTATTGTTAACACAATTATTATTATAAGCACTAAAAGCACCACTGATACATGTTGTTCTAGCAGTACCTCCTCCACTAGTCGCATATGCGAGATCTGCTGGGGATGATAATCCTATACTAAGTGAATTAGTTGTTTGCGCACTATGCTCATCAGTATAGAATGTTGGAATAGTTGCTGTTGTAGAAGTATTTCCTCCCATATTCCAATTAACTGCCTGAATTAAGGCACTTCCATATGTTGTATTTAAAGAATTCAAATATGTACTATTTAAAGTTGTATTAAGTAATACATTATTCCAATCATTAGTATTATTCTTATCATTCCAAGTAGCTGCTGCTGAAAGGGTATCTTTAATTATTTTCAAATATTCTCCTCCAGTATCATTCATAACTCCTATAATTCGCCAAGTCTCACAGTTATTTCCAGTATTATCACAATTAAATTTAACATAATTACATGGAGTAGCACCTACATATCGCAAATTATTATCAGTAGTCCCATCATAAGCTAATGTATTAGTACATCCAGTAGCAGGAGTTCCTGTATAAATACCATTAGCATCAGGAGTAACACCAGTAAGTATCCCTTTAACCTGTGTAGTTGCAATTGTCCCGCTAGCAGTAGCTGTAATAGTATAATTATCAGTTAAAGCATTTGAGAATGTAACAATACCATTAGAAAAAGTATAATCAGTATTTTCTACTAAAGTTGTAGTACCATTACTAATACTTATACCTCCTGAATAGCTACCTAAATTAACACTTGGATTATAAGTAGTATTATTCATAGTTGTATAAGATTCACTTCTAATATATTCACTACTATTACCTGCACTATTAGTTAAACCACTATAAGTAATTTGAACAACTGGAGTAAAATGAAAACTTACCATTGCTGATAAATCAGTATTAGAAATATTATTCTTATCCAAGTAAGAAAAAGTAATATTAAAAGTAACACTATCTCCACTAGTACCTGATTCATTCAATATAGTAGAATTTTCAGTAATACCGCTTAAACTAGGAACAATATTTAAATTAGAATAGAAATCTGGATTAGTATTATCATAAACATAACTATCAAATATATACTTTTGATTTGTAAGATTTTCTATTGTTACTGCTAAAGTCATATAAGAATTCGGATTACTACCCAAACCAATATCAGCAGAAAACATATTTTGATAATAAGTCTTAATATCAACAGTATCAGCACTCATATCACTACAACTATTATAATGAATATCACTAATAATAATGCCATCTTGACCTAAAGCAGTTGCACTACCAGTAACGCTTAAATTAATATTAGCTATTTGAGCATAACCTATTCCCAAAAATAAAACCGATACGCACAAAATAAATAGGAGATGATACCATTTAAAAGAATTTTTTTTATTCTTCTTCATACTATCACTCTCCCATCTTCAATTCTAAATATATTATATATACTATATGCTTTTTAGTCAATTTACATAAAAAAACAAACTATAAAGTTTGTTGTATACATTATGGTGGAACTGAGGGGAATTGAACCCCTGTCCGAAAATAGAGCTACATAAACTTCTACAAGCTTAGTTAACTAATTATTCTCATATACCTATCAAGTAATTAACGACCAAATAGATATACCAGTCTGTTATTCTTTCTATCTTCTAGACAAAAGATAGCTATAACCTATAAAATTGAACCTCTATATAGTTCCTAGGTAAAACTATAAGAAGTGCTGGCTCGTATTATTAAAGAGCGTAAGCAACAGCTTGGTTTCCACCAAACATGTTAGCTACAGCATTTTTTAGCTTATTAGCATTTATTTTTTTGTGCCCGTGACGTGGACATTCGACTTGCCATCTATGCTCTACTATTCCCGTCGAAACCAATCAGCCCCATATGTACACATATTATATCATATTTTCTTAAAAAAATAAAGGATACTACTTGTATCCTTTAATATTTTTTAAGACATCTCTTTTAATATCTCGCTCTTTAATAGTTTCTCTCTTATCATAGTTCTTTTTACCACGGCATATTCCAAGTAATATCTTAAATTTATTATCTTTAAAATAGCCTTTTAATGGTACAAGAGTTAATCCTTGTTCATTAATCGCTTGGGTAATCTTTTTAATTTCCTTTTTATGTAATAATAGCTTTCTACTTCTACTCTCATCATGATTAAAGATATTTCCTTCAGTATATTGAGCTATATACATATTAAGTAAGAATACTTCTCCGTTTTTAACTATTCCATAGCAGTCTTTAATATTACATTTACCAGCTCTAATTGATTTTATTTCAGTACCTGTTAAAACTATTCCTGCTTCTATTTGATCTTCTATAAAATAGTCAAATTTAGCTTTTCTATTTAGAATTTCCATTCTATCACTCTCCAGATAATCCCCAAACAAGTTCAGGATAACATTCTTTAACTATATTCTTATATTTATCATAATATCCTGCATGTCCTGGTAATTGGGCATCAGTAAGCTTAGGATAAGGTACTACCTTAAACTGATGATTAACTCCGCCTCTTTTAACAGTAGTAGTATAAACTAATTCTGCTTTAGGGTCAATAACACTTGTAGTAACACTGCCATCTATATCTACGACTTTTTTCAAAGTAACTTCCATAGCTAAACCTGTGAAATTATCTACATCATTTTGATCACTTATAAAATTACCTAATGAATAGACTACAAAAGTCTTCTTATCATTAATATATTCAACTGTTTGAATTACATGAGGATGAGCTCCTATAATTAAATCTACTCCTAAATTAGATAAATGAGCAGCTATTTCATCTTGTTTAGGATCAGTCCTAAATGAATATTCTGTTCCCCAATGCATTGCGACTATTACAAAGTCCACTTTATCTCTTACTGATTCAATATCTTTAGTAGCTTTTTCAGGACTATATTCATTATTTAAATAACTTTTACCATATGGTGTAGGTAATCCATTATTCCAAATAGTATAAGAAATAAAGGCATATTTAATACCATTTACTTCATATATTTTTTGAACAGATTCAGTTCTTTCTTCTTCACTACTCCATTGACCAGACCAAGCAACATCTTTTTGCTTTTTCCAATAAGCTACTGAAGCAAGTACTCCCGCTTCTCCTTTATCCATCGTATGATTAGTAGCTAAAGACACCATATTAAATCCTGCATCAACAAATGCATCTCCTACTTCTTGTGGAGAATTAAACATTGGATAATTAGATAGTCCTAATTCTTTTCCTCCCAATATAGTCTCTTGATTATAATAAGCAATATCATATTGACTAGATATTTTCTTAATATCAGCTATCATTGGCTTAAAATCATAACTACCATCATCTTTTCTGGCATCTTCATAAACAGCACTGTGAATCAAGGCATCACCGACCATAAATACTTTAGCTGTATACTCTTTAGGAACTTTTGGTTCTTCTTTCTTTACTACTTTTTTCTTGGGCTCAGGCTTTTTAATAGACTGCTTATAATTAACCACACCATAGACACCAATTCCTACTAAAATCATTAAAATTAGTACCAGCAACCCTTTAGCTTTCTTTTTCAGTTTTACTCTCTTTCTTGCCATTTTCTTCTACCTTTCTTAGCACTTCAAAATCAATAGTTTTATCTTCTTTAGAAGCTCGTACTACTTTAACTACTACTCTTTCTCCAATAGAGTACTTAACATGACTTCTTTCGCCGGTAAGAGTAAGTTTCTCTTCATCAAAATGATAGAAATCATCCATATCTTTAATAGGTACTAAACCTTCTATTAGATTATCTAATTCTACAAACATACCAAAACTAGTAACAGAAGAAATCATTCCTTCATATTCTTCTCCAATATGTTTTTCCATATATTCAGCCATCTTCATATCTTCTACTTCTCTTTCACAATCAATAGAGGCTCTTTCTCTTTCAGATGAATGCTCAGTAACATAGACCAGTCTTTCTTCCCATTTCTTTATAGTTCCCATATCCATTTTTCCATCAAATAAATATGTATGTAATAATCTATGTACTGTTGTATCTGGATATCTTCTAATTGGTGAAGTGAAGTGTGTATAACAACTACTTGCTAAACCATAATGACCTAAATTTTCTGGTTTATAGACTGCCTTTTGCATACTTCTAAGTAATAATGTACATAAAATCTTATATTCAGGCTTATCTTTTAATTGTTCAAGTATCTTTTGCATAGTAGTAGGCTTAACATCTTTAACATTACCTGTTATTTGATAACCTAAGTTACTAACAAATCCCAAGAAACTTCTAATTTTCTCTTCTTTAGGATATTCATGAATACGATATACAAATGGTAAATTCATAAAATAAATATGAGTAGCAACACATTCATTAGCAGCGATCATAAAATCTTCAATTAGTTTTTCACCCTTACCACGATATCTTAAAATTACATCAGTTGGAACACATTTTTCATCAACTAATATTTTAGCTTCATCAACATCAAAATCAATATAACCACGCTTAGTTTTAGCTTTACGAAGTATATCTGCTAATTCTTTCATTAATCTTAAATCATTTTCAAATTCTTCATACCCCTCAGGCACAACATTATCTTCTAAAATACTATTAACTTTCTTATATGTCATTTGAATACGTGATCTAATTACACTTTGGAAAATTTCATAATTTAATTGCTTTCCTGTACTATCAAACTCCATAACACAGGAAACAGCTAAACGATCAGCATTAGGATTCAATGAACAAATACCATTAGATAATTCATGGGGCAACATAGGAATAACCCTATCTACTAAGTAAACACTTGTCCCTCTTTCCATAGCTTCATTGTCTAAAGGACTACCTTCTTTTACATAATAACTAACATCAGCTATATGTACTCCTAATTCATAATGCCCATTTTTCATCTTCTTAATAGAAATAGCATCATCAATATCTTTAGTATCATCTCCATCAATAGTAAAGATTACTTCATCACGTAAATCTCTACGATCTCTTAAATCTGTATCTCTAACTTCAGTAGGCATTTTAGCTACTTCAGTTTTTACATCTTCAGGAAAATCAATATTAAAACTATATTTATAAATAATAGATAATATATCTACTCCAGGATCATTAATATGCCCTATAATATCAGTTACTTCACCTTCATATTTATTATTGTTTAATCTTTTCCCTAAGACAACTACTACTTTATGACCATCTACAGCATTCATAGCATTACCCTTAGGTATTTCTATTTCTAAAGTGATTTTACTATCATCTAATGTAATATGACCTATTCCATCTTTATCAAAATTAATAAGTCCTATATATTGTTTAGTTCTTCTTTCTAGTATTTTTAATACTCTTCCTTCTAAACGATCAAGAGTCATTTTACTAGTAACTTCAACTAATACAATGTCATCATGAATAGCTCCATTCATATTATCTTGAGAAATATAGATATCATCTTCTAAATTATCTACTTCTACAAAGCCAAATCCCTTTTTATTAGCTCTCATTATTCCTTTTCTTAAATGACTATTCTCAATCATCATATATTTATCTTTATTAGTATGATAAATAATAGCTTCATCTTCTAATTTTCTTAATTCTTCACTTAATTCAGCTGCTGCTTCTACCGAACTGACTTCTAATAAGTCTTGTAATTCATCAATAGTCACAGCTTTATCAGTATTTTTTAATACATTTATTATGTTATCCCTCACTGTATCACCTTCTATTACCAATTATAATATATAATCTTTAAAAACACAAAAAAAGAACATTAAAATGTTCCTCATTTTTTTCTTATAAAAACATTGATATTAAACAAATCATAAAAAAGGCAAATCCCAAAACAGCTGTAATCCTTGTGATTACTAACTCAGAACCTCTTTCTTTTCTGTTTGCAAACAATTCGCTTTGTCCACCAGAAATAATTTGAGGTCCTCCATCTGCTTTACCACTTTGTAATAAAACAATAATTATTAATAAAATTGAAACAACTAATAATAACGCTTCCATTTTAATCCCTCCGTAAATACAACAATTATTTTAGCATAAATTCATTGATATTGCAAACAAATAATTATTATAATGTTTATAAAAATTTATTATAAAAAAGATTACATATTTAATTATCTATGATATAATGTTAATATGATAAAAAGGATAGCGAGGTAGTGTTATATGAATGAGGCTGAAAATAACAATGAATTCAAAATGCAATTTATTGATAAATTGATAGTTAGTATGATTGGAGTCGCTAATATAATAGTAATAATAATTACAATAGTAGCTGTTAATAATAATTATAAAAGAATGCATGAAGAACAGCTAAGCAAATTGAGCGATATACCTTATAATGAAACTTATAAATATCTTCAAACTGGAGATGTAATTACATTTTATCAAGACACTAATGTAATTACGAAATATGTATGTGATGCTGATTGCAAAATTACAAAATTTACATCTATTCAATTTATTATAGATAATGATGACTTAATACCTATTGAAGATAATGGAAAAGTAAATCTATATAGTATAGACAAAAAGAAAAATACAATTGTTTTAGATGATATTCCTCAGACATCTATTAATAACAAATATGGAATTATTAAGATAGATAATAAAGACGGAATTATTAATAAACATGGAAAAATTTCTTTAGACTGTATCTATAATGATATTGATATAAATGCTTCTCATATTGTTGCGATACGCGGTAATACTATTTATGTATTTGATAATGATACAAATTTATTAGATTCTAAAACAATAGCTAATGGTGGAGATATCAGTATTTCAGAAAAGAATAATAACTTATATATAAATATTTTCAGTAAGCAAAATACTACTTTAATATTTGATACAAAGGCAAATAAATTTACTAACTAAAAGAACAGTTTATAAAACTGTTTTTTTTTACAATAAAAAGGAGTGTTTTTTAACTCCTTTTATTAACTCTTTATATCATATTTTTCAGCATATTCTTTGATAATTGCCATTGCAGCTTCATATTCTTTAACTAGTCTATCAAAGTTTTCATTAACGAATTCTGAATTATTCTCTTTACTCTTTATTTCATGTTCATAGCTTACATCAGCTAACTTCATGAATCCTAAGTATTTACAATCACTCTTTAAAGAATGAACTTCTATTGCATATTTTGGCATATCATTTTCTTCTTTATATTGCTTAATATGATTCCATTTTTCATCAATTGTATCAAGGAAGTCAACAATAGTCATGTTATACATTTCCATATCTATAAGAAATTCTAAAGATTTATCCATGTCTACACCCTTATCTCTAAGGAATTTTTCTTGTTCAGCAGTTAAATCTCCAGTAGATTCCTCTTTCTTTTCCTCAGTTGACTCTTCTGACTTAGTTTCTTCTTTTACTTCAGAAACTTCTTCCTTCTTTTCCTCAGCTGGCTCTTCTGACTTAGTTTCTTCTTTTACTTCAGAAACTTCTTCTTTCTTTTCTTCAGTTGACTCCTCTGATTTAGGCTCCTCTTTTACTTCAGAAACTTCTTCTTTCTTTTCTTCAGTTGACTCCTCTGATTTAGGCTCCTCTTTTACTTCAGAAGTTTCTTCTTTCTTTTCTTCAGTTGACTCTTCTGATTTAGGTTCTTCTTTTACTTCAGAAACTTCTTCTTTCTTTTCTTCAGTTGACTCCTCTGATTTAGGCTCCTCTTTTACTTCAGAAGTTTCTTCTTTCTTTTCTTCAGTTGACTCTTCTGATTTAGGTTC
>JAFRIS010000026.1 GCA_017432665.1 Bacilli bacterium | reverse complement strand
TTTTTTTTAGATTTCTAATGCTTTCAATTTCAAATGAAATAAATTCATCAAAATTATATACTTTAAAACTGAATGAACGATAATTTTTTTTATGTTTCATAAATTTGAAAGCTGTATCTCTATCCATAATTATACTTTTGATACTACAATGCTTTTCAATTTGAAAACCATTATAGATATCTTTAATTAATTCTTTATTTTCTTCATTTGTTAAACTAGGTTCATTAATTGTATGTACACCATACCTTACATCAGGAGATGCTTTAAACATAATATTTTTTGGTACATCAATTACTTCCTCATAATTTACACAATATCTATTTCCATGAAATCCATGATTATTTGTTCCCATATTAATTAACCCCTTCTTTTGACGTGTTATTATAACAAAATTACTAAAAATTGTCAATTTTTTTATATTTTTCGATTTCTTTTTACATTAAAAGAAAAAGACTAGAAATTTCAAATTTTCATTCTAATCTCCTTTTTTGCGAAGATTTGAACTGCTTTTTATATAAGGGTTTGACTATGCGTTACCAATTCTTCAATTCCTCGTCAAAAATTACTAAAAAAACAATGTTTTTAGCAAAAATATCAATTTTTACTATTTTTTTGCACAAAAAAAGCAAGATTTAAAATCTTGCAAAGCCTTTAAATAAAAGGATTTCCTCTAGAGTTTGAATAAAACGTTACCAACCAATTGATATTGGTTTTATTTTCATTCATGAGTATTACCTCCTTTTATATCATCACGGATTTTCATCCAAATTTTACCTAAATTATTATCTCCTTGATTATTACTATCTAATCCCCAATCAGTATCTTCATCAATACAATTTTCTGCAATAATATAATCTTTCGTATTTAAAAGTGCCTCTTTTACAATAGGATTCTGTTCTACTTTTAATCTTAAAACTTTTTCCATATTTTGATACTTAACATCTGACCAATTAGATAATCTATATTCTTTATTTTCATGAGCAATATTTCTTGCATCATTAGGTGAAAATGATTCTTTTATTTTATTAGCTATTTCTTTATTAGTTTCAATAAACTTTAAATATTGAAAAGCATGTTCACTTGTTTGAAAATATTCACCATTCATTTCAAAACCGAATGCTGAAAAATTATCTAGTGGAAGTAATTGCCATTGATACATACTTCTATCAATAATTATTTCATTCATGTCTTTATCAAACAATTTAATCATACTTTCACCTCTTTTTATAAATATTAAATGTGTCAGAGTGTTACAAGTCAGTATCCTAATTTCTCTCAAAAATAAGCATATTTTAACCTAATTTTTTAATAATTTCTTATTTTTTTACTAAAACTTGCAAGATCCTATTTGCTGAAAAGTCCCATTTTATAAGGGCTTAAGCGATGTACAGTATAAATACAAGGCAGGCAATTTATATTAGTTTTATTTTCATTCATGAGTATTACCTCCTTTTTTTAATATTAGTTTTTTATGTGTTTCATCAATATATTTTTTTCTCTTTTCTAACATATCTGGATGATGTGCTAATGCATCACATCTTTGTATTTCAAATAATTTTAAACATATATCATAATTTTTTTTAATTTGTTCATCTTCTATCTTAGTATCATGATTTTCTATTAAATAACATAAATAATCAATATATTCTTCATCATATCCTAATCTATATAATATTTCTTTAGACATTTCAGAAGATACTTTAGCATGATTTCTAAAATGTCTCACTTCTTCATCTTGATATGAAAAAGGTTTACCTATATCATGCAGTAATAGACACAACCTTATATCAAAATCTTTTTCAGATAAGCTTAATGCTAATAAAGTATGATTCCATACATCTAAATAATGATGTGGATGATTATGCTCAAAACCTATCATATATTCAATTTCTGGAATAATAAATAATAAATCATTCATATTTTCATTAATAGATTCAACAATATTATTTGATAATAATATTGAATGTAAACCCATATTATCACCTCAATTTTTACTGGTCTTAACTAATTTGTTCTCAACCAATTGATATTTGTTTTTTCATTCATAGAAATCAATTCCTAACGACTAAATTATAACATAAAAGAGTAGATTCCTCTACTCTATCTTTATCTATTATTATAGTGCATAAATAAAAACACGTAAGTAAAATTACGTGTTTGCTCTTTTAAGTATAACAGTCAAACAAAGAGATTTTTATTTCGTGTATGATTCTTCTTGTGCTTCTTCTTTTTCTTCAAGCATATCATCAAGTTGGCACTGATTTAACTGACTTTGAATTCTTTTCGTTTCTAATTCATTAAACTCTTCTGTTAATTTTATCAGTTGTTCTGGTGTCATTATTTCCCTAATTCTTTTTTCCTGATCTATAGTTAATCCTGGATGATATGTGTAACCCATACCTCCGCTATTTTCATCTACAGATAGTGTCTTATCAATATATTCCATATATCTTTTTTTTACATCTTCCAAAATATCTTCTGGAATATCTGAGTTATTTCTTAAAAATTCAATATATCTTTCAAATGATTCTTTATGAAGCCTATTATTATTAATAATTTCTTCATCCCAATATTTTGTATCATAATGTCCGATACCAGGAGTATCTTTTTTTATTTCTCTTCTTGCTTTAATTTCTTCAGATAAATCATAGTAACTTATTCCAAACTGGTCTTGATTTATTCTATCAATTAAATCTGTAAATAGTTTTAGATAATCTTCATCAGAAGAAGTTATATAATCGTCTGAATCTCTATCATAGTCACTAAATGATTCACTTCTAAGTATTGTTTGATTAATTGTATGTTGAGGTAATATTCCATTATGACACAACACGATATCAGTAATTATTTGTAAAGGAGGATATCCATATTGATCCCTTTTTCTTTCACTTTCTAAATCTTTTATGTTAAAAATATATACTTTTCCACCAGCAATTTTCTTTTTTGCGTCTTCAGATAATTCGTCATAACTTTCTTGTGAAAATATAAATATCGCACCATCTTTTATTGGTTCATCGGAATTTCCTACATCAATCATTGTATCAACAGGATTTAAATTAACTAATTTTTCATTCATATGATTTTTTAAAGGTTCGATTACAACATTTTCTCTACTTGTGAAACTTTGCGTAAACCATAGATTACTTACTAATCCATTAATCGCAAAATGTACAGTATCCCTATGAATAGGACAGTTTATATTTATTACATCCTTTTTGCTAGATATTGGCAAAAGACTATCAAAAGGATTTGGCATACTAGTATATGCTCCTCTGTTAGTAGCTGAGCGATATTCTAAGCCTTCAGGTAGTTCAAGCATTGAACGAACCATAAATAAATTATCTACATCTAAATCTCTACCAGATTTAGCATAAGCAGCTTTTTCCGCTATAATTAGTCGTTGTAGTCTTTTATAAAAACTCTGTAATTCTCTATAATTATCAATAGTTATTCTGTAAACATTATCATCTATTTCAGAAGTTCTACTACTTATAAACCCTTGCAAAGTGTCTCCCATATTTTCACCTCTATTAATATCAATAAAACAAATTAGATAATTTTTTATTTAACAGCTCTAAAAATATAATAAACTTCTTTGTTACCTGTTTTTAGTTTACTATTACTAACTTTAGTTATTCTCCCACCATAACCACTATTGTGAGCTCCTTCAGCAGCTTTACCATTACCCAAATAAATCCAAACATGTCCACCAGATCCTTTATTTCGATAATACAAAACATCTCCTCTTGCTAAAGAAGATTTATTACCATCAAATGTAATTCTAGTGAATCCTAATTCAGCCATCTTCTGTCTAGTATATTCATCTTTACTTGCACCCGGTAGTAATGTAAATGAAAATTTCTTTCCTAATCCTTTAACTACACAAGTCCTAGCAAAGTGACAACAACAAGTACCTGCAGCCACACTTTTATCACTACTATTTGCAAAGTTTGGCCAATACTTTCTATAATCTGCCATAAATTGTGGAGTAGATCCACCACCATTAAATCTACAATACTTACTTTTTGGAGTACCTTCTGGCCAAGCATAGTATTCTGCTGCTGAAGCAATTCTTTCAGCAATTGGGCCACTTGGAGTATATGAACCCGAACTTCCTCCACCTCCGCCATCATATTTATCAGGATCAGAAACTATTGGCTGTCTATTTCCTGGATGTGGATCAATATAAGTTGGTTTTAAATTAGGTTTAGTGGCACTTTTCCAGCAAGAACTAATTTCATAATTATTACCTAATAAAGCCATACTTACATTAACAATAGTTGGAATCATAAATAAAACTATTAAAGCTATAATACTATTTCTAATTTTACTAGGAACTTTTTTCTCTTCAGGATTTTTAACTAGCATTGTAAGATTAATAGTCAAACTAATAATAGCTAGCATCGGACCAACTATCCAAATAATATTTAATATATTTTTAACCATGTATAAAAAACTGGCTAAAGCCGCATTATTACAATCCATTAATATCATCATAACATCACTCTTTCACTATATTGATTTTATCATATTAACTTTTATACCTCAAGTTTATAAAAATAAAGAAAAAGCAAGATACAGAATCTTGCAAAATATTAGAATTGCTTTTTTAAATCATTTATTATTTTAAGACAATTTATATATTGAACAGATTCTTCACCATATCTATTTTTAATATCTTCTATTCTTTTATCAAAGCTAATATCATTACCATATTTATCAATCATCATATCTGCTGCATTTAAAATACTTAAATACATTGATTGATATTCACTATTAGGAACTCCATGATAATATACTTCTTTCCAATATTTATAATCATTTTCTTTTAATAAATTACCACCAATTATATTATGATTTTCGTTAGCTCCGAATTGATATCCAATATCATGTAGATAACCTAATAAAAACAATTCTTGGAGTTCTTCTTCGGATAATCCCTCGTTTTTGCCTAATTCAATCATTTTTTTCGCAACTGCATAACTGTGTTTTAATCTATCTTCATCCATGTCTATTCACCTAAAATAACTCTTTGTTTATCAAACTTATAATATTTTATAATTAAAAAATCAACAAATAATAACAGTAGCAAATCAATAATTGTACCGATATATACTACTATGCTTTGTTTAGAAGTAAAGATATATAAAGACCAACTAATTAAAGCTATTAATTGTATGGATATCATTCCTAAACTATAATCATTGCTGGAATTTGTTTTTAATAATTTAATTATTTGAGGAATCGTTTCAATATAACTTAAAACATAGTATATCGTACAAAATATTGCCATATAATCACCTCAATTCTATAATAGCTTTTCAACCACTTCTATAGTTGTATCAATTAAATTATCTTTTAGTTTCTTACCATCTTCTTTATTACCTACTATTGATCCATAATGAATAGGTATCACTATTTTAGGATTAATTATTTTTACTAATTCTGTTGCTTCACTAACATTCATAGTATAATATCCCCCAATCGGAATAAATGCTATATCACATGTAACAGTAAGAGTCTCGTTTGTTTTATCAGTATCTCCCGCAATATAATAAGACATATTATTATACTTTATGACATAACCTAGCCATTTATTTAACTTTGGATGAAATGGCTTAAGAATATTATATGCTGGAATAGTTTTAACATTAATATCATCTATATTTATTTCTTCATTTGGATTTAAATATAAGTATTTTTTAAATTCTATTTTGTTAATTGCTTTTTCCATTGTTTTTGGAGCAACAATTATCGTATTTTGATTTTTAACTTTATCAATTGACTCTCTATCGAAATGATCATAATGATCATGTGTAATAAAAATAATATCTGCATCATTTACATTATCTTCTATTTTGTATGGATCAAAATAAACAACTTTATCTAATACTAATTTTATACTACTTTGTGTATTAACTACAATATTATCTACATTCATGATTTTTCTCCTTCAAACTTTTTAAACGAACTTTGACATCATCTACATTATAAGTAGCAAGATTTGGCATTATACTTAAATCTATAACTTTTAATTCATTCCAATATTCCATATCTAATTGAAAGGTAATTACTCCATCCGGAGAATTAATTCCTGCGACAAAATTATTGTTTTGCCTAGAATCTTCAATTTTATACTTCCATGAAATATCTGGATAGGCATTACAAAGGGCAATGAATAGATGATTTCTTATATCTACATATTCATCGAATGTATAGCTACCATCACTAATATTCATAATATTCTTACCACTTCTTTTAGCATCAATTATTTCTCTATTTATTTCATTTATAGATTTTATGTTGCTTGTTTTTTTCATATTATTCACCTATTCATTTTTTAGACTCAACTCTTTTTTCTTCATATCTATCGATTTACAATTAGCATTTTCTGCTAAACTACTTTTAATAATTGTATCGTAGGCATACAATTCTTTATTCTTATCAGTTAAATCAAATTTCTTATAAACCAAGAGTGTTTTAATAGTTTTTTTCTCCTTATTAACTTTGTATTTAAAAACCACATTTTTCATTTTCTTATATGTATCAAAAGTATGTTTTGTTTCTTCTAAATAAAAATCAAAACTTTCTTTTGTTTCATATTTATAGACTGCTTTTATTTTCATGTTAATTGCATATTTGTCACTATTAAAATTAGTTGTTGTTTCAGTAGATAATTTTATACCATCACTATCATCTTCTCTTTCACAAATAGACATATAAGCATCAGTCTTTAAATCTACATCAAATTCATTCTTTTTATGACAGCCAGTTATCGTTAATATCAATAAAACAATTAGTAATATACTTAGTGTTTTTTTCATAATGTCATCTCCTAATATTAATAAATATTAAATATTAATGCTAAAATACCAATGATTAATGGTATAAGAGCACTAATCATTGTCCATTTGCCAGCATTTTTTATTTCTGACTTTGTCATCTTATTAGCTTGAGGATTTTTCCATAACAGTAACTCTGTAAAATCTCCTTTATGACCTTTATATAAATAAATTCCTGCTAAAAATATAAGCGCTGAAAATATAAACATAATGCAAGCTAATCCATTCATGGTATCACACTACTTTCAATTACTTTTTAATTCACCGTCTTCTGAAAATATTATATCATACTTGATAAAAAAATATTAATAATATATACTTGACATAGAGAGGAGTATGCTATGAAAAGTTTAAAAATATTAACTAATACTTTAGTTGTAACTTTAGTAATAACACTATTAATAACTGGATGCGTAGTTAAACGTGAAGACTTAAAGTTCAAAGTAAAAGAAGGCAGTTTAACTCTATCTGTTAAAAAAAGCGCTGGTTATAAATTATCAACTAATTCTAAGGATTTTAAAAATACTCGAGAACAAGGAATTTTGATTGGAAAGGATTTTAAAATTGGAATAGAATTTAATGATGATTTTGACTACTTCTTTAAAGGAGATTTCGACGCTCTTAAAAAAGCTAGAAAAGGTAATAATAATTATAAGGAAATTACTTATAGTGGTATTAAAGGCATTCAGTATTATTATCCTGGTTATAAAAGATATGAAGTTATTCTTCCAATTAAGAATAATAAAAAGTATTTCCTAGATTTAACTATCTATGGGAAAGAAGATACTGATAAATCTGCCAAAGAGGCTATTCAAAACAAAGAAGTCTTAGATGTCCTAAATAATATTAAAGATATCAAAGTAAAATAAAAAACTAGTTAAACTAGTTTTTTTATTAAATAATATGATCTTCTCCAATACATCTCCCCAGAATATCAAGTACTTCTAGTTTTAAATCTTCACTTACACAAGAATAAACATAATCTTTTAAAATATATGTATTATAATTATTTTCAAATAAATTCATAGCTGTTACAAAGACACAGCAATCTACATCAAAACCGGCTATATAAATATTATTAATATTATGTTCTTTTATATAACTTAATAACTCATCATTATAAGCAGTATAAGTTCCTTTATCTAAAACTTTATACTTACCAGTATCAACTGGTATCTTAATACTTTCTTCATCCATACAGCCATGCCATTTAGCTATATTATAAACAGGATTATCTTTACTATTAACAAATCTAGTAAACAGAATATCTTCATATTTATTCGAATTAATCAATTTGTTTAATTCCTTTACTGACTTACTAGTAACTTCATTTATATTTTCATTTTGAAAATCAATAATTAATAATAAATTCATATATTTCTCCTCTACTTAGATAATACTTTTACTTTTCCTAATTTTTTTTCTTCAATAGAAAAATCTTTATCTTGAGATAATTCTTCTAAATACTTAAAACTTACTTGATTATAAAAGCGTCTAGATTTGCCTCTAGATTTTAATTCTTTAACAGGGAATATTACCGTATTATCTTCATTATAAACAGATAATTCTGGAGTAATAATATGTCTAGTAAGTACCTTATCGTTCCACGTTCCATAATATACAAAAATATCTGGTACTTCTGTATACGTTAATTTATCTCTTAAACTTATTTGAATACTTTGATAGTATTCTACTTTTTGTCTTTCTAACATTTCTACTTGTTCATATAAATTACTATATTCTTGAACATATGGATTATTACCTAAACTTCTTATTACTTGAAGGTAATAATGTATATCTTCACCGTAACCTATTTTATCAATCGCATCAGCATAGATAGCCACATCACGATGAATTTTTAAATCAGACATCAATTTCTTTAAGTGTGTTATTTCTTGCCTATTATTAAACACTCTTTCTCTCTGACCATCTATATCATATTGACTAACTATTTTTTCTATTTCATTCATTATTATCACTCCTTATACCTTCAACTAACCATTTGTTTTTTTGTAGTTTTACTTTTTTAAGTACTTTTTGATTATACTCTGAATAAGATATTGGTAATCCATAATTAATTCTTGTATCAAAGCAATAATCATTTTTCTCCACTCTATTTTTCATCCAATAATAACTATGATACATTCCTGTTCTTAATAAGAATTCATAAGTTGGTGGATCTAAATAATAACCATTGTCTTTATATCCTCTAACATAAGCATAATATAGCATTCCTCTAGCTATTAATAATTCATCTGTATCCTTTTGATTCTTTAAAAGATTAACAAGATACTTGCAAGCTTTAATGTCAGCTATTTTTTCTCCTGGATCACTATCATAACATAATTTAGTATCATAGTATAAATGTTTTGCACAAAGATTATCTAAATTAGGTTCATAATTTAAACCATGATCCATCGCATAAGCTCTTAATGAATAATAAATTAATGTCGATTCAATATCTTTCTTTCCGTCATATAATTTTTTTAAATTTCTAGCATGTTCTAATTCATGTCTTAATATGTGTAGCGCAAGTAATTGAGCATTTATTTTTTGTTTGGCAATTACTTCACTATTAATATGAATGCTACAGTCTTCATTTGAATAAACTCCTAATAGTTTTTCAGAAAAATTTCTAATTTGAAAATCTTTAACATATGGAAGCAAATCATCTTCGTCATCCATCATAATATCAAATGCTTTCTCAATAAACTCATCTTTTAACGGTTCATTTTTATGTTCTTGAAATAATTCATATATTTTATTTGCCATAGTATCCCTCAATATAATTATACCTATTTTTTGCACAAAAAAACAACTTCAAATGAAGTTGTCTTTTATTACTTTTTATTTCCTTGTGGCACTTGTTGAGTAATACAGTGAATATTTCCACCGCCCAGAAGGATTTCTCGTGCATAGATTGGTTCAATCTTTCTATCAGGGAATACTTCTTGTAATAGATCAATTGCCTTTTGATCGTTAGGATCATCAAATACAGGTAGAGCGATGAATCCATTACCTGTATAGAAGTTAACATAGCTAGCAGCTAATCTATCTCCTTCTTGTCTAGGAAGAGTTCCATCTACTGCATCTACTCCTTCACTTTCTTCTTTAGTAATTAGAATTGGTGTTGGAGTATACATTTTATGAACTTTAATCTTTCTTCCTTTAGCATCTGTTTCACTCTCTAAATATTTTAGAGCTTCAACACTTCTTTCATATTGAGGATCATTTTCATCATCTGTCCAAGCTAGTAATACTTCTCCAGGTTTTACAAAATTACACATATTATCTACATGTCCATTTGTTTCGTCATTATAAATTCCATTAGGAATCCATAATACTTTTTCACAATTTAAGTATTCACATAATCTTTCCCCAATTTCTTCTTTTGTAAGATGTGGATTACGACCTTCTGATAATAAACATTCTTCAGTAACCATTACAGTTCCTTCTCCATCTACATGGATAGATCCACCTTCTAATACGAAATCATCTAAGCGATATCTATCAGCAGCTTCTAACTCACACATCTTTTGAGCAATTTTATCATCTGAATCCCATGGGAAATATAGTCCATCTACTAGTCCTCCCCAAGCATTGAATGTCCAATCTACTCCTCTTAATTTACCTTTGTCATTAACAACGAATGTAGCTCCGCAATCTCTTACCCAAGAATCATCGTTTGACATTTCTACTACACGAACATAGTCAGGTAACATTCCACGAGCATTTGCGTATTGAGCCTTTGATACTATCATTGTCATTTGTTCATATTTACCTATGACACTTGCGACTTCAGTAAATACTTTTTGAGCAGGTTTAGCACCTAATCTCCAGTTATCTGGTCTTTCTGGCCAAATCATATAGCATCCTCTATGAGGTTCAAATTCTCCAGGCATTCTAAATCCGTCTGCCTTAGGAGTGCTATCTAATCTTTTCAATTTAACCCTTCTTTCTTTTTATATCTTTGATCAATTCATTAAGCTTTCTTTGAAGACTTAATTCTAGCAACTAAAATTTCTTCAATAATGAATGATAATACAACTCCAGCTATTAATGGAATATTTTCTTGTAAGTATTCTACACTGAAATCACCAAAGATTGTGAATAGAACACCAGCTATTAATAATACAAATGGTACAATAGCAGCTACTTTAGCCATAGCACCTTCAAATGGTACTCTATAAGGTCTTTCTTTATTAGCATCCACTTTTCTAAGCTTTAAGAATGCTAAGAACATTGGAATATATCCAACTAATAATGTGATCCAACTTAAACAGAAGAATAAGCTAAATCCAGCACCGAAGTCTTCAGAAACTGCATTAGCAACTATACCGAAGATTACAATCAATGAAGCAACTATTCCGTTAATATAAGCAGCTGTTGCTGGTACACCTTCACTATTTGTCTTAGCAAACATTTTTGGCATAGAACCATCTTCAGCAGCATATTTAGCCACTTCATTAACTCCGAATGACCATGAAGCAATATTTGCTACGAATGTATAAATAAACATGAATCCCATAACAATAATTACTACATGCATTGTTGCAGGACTAAGTCCTACTGCAGTGAATAATGCTTTTAATACATCAACTACGATTTCTGCACCAGCACCAATCCAATCTTCATTTGCTTCTAGAGCAATATTGAATCCTGTTGCTGGTAAAATATAGAATAAAGCCATTAATAATCCACCAAAGATTAAGGCTTTAGGAATATCCTTTTTAGGATTATCCATATCATCTACCCAAGTTCCTACAACTTCAAATCCCATAAAGTTGAATAAAATAATTGAAATAAATGATAAACCATCTAGACTTAATTCAGGGAATAAATCTTTTGGTCCTTCAATTGGATTAGCACTATGACCTGTTTTAGCAAATACATAGATTCCTAAACATCCAATTGCTAATAATAATATTACTTTACATGCTGTTCCTAAATTAACAACATATTTACTTTCACCAATTCTTTGAGTACTTAATAAAGTAACTATCCAAACATAGACAAGTTGTAGTACTAATAAAGCAACAATGCTTAGTTCAAGATTGAACATACCAGCAATGATATCAGTAACTGCAACTGCTAGTGAAGCAATCCATAATGGGAAGTTAACCCAATAGTTCCAGGCAACACGTCCAGCCCATTTTGGACCAAAAGCACGTTTTACCCAGTCATACATACCACCTTCACTTGGATAAGTAGTACCAAGCTCAGCAGTAATCATACCATATGGAACACAGAAACAAATTAGTAAGAAAATCCACCAGAAGTATTGTGTATTTCCGATAGCAGCTGTAGGCATAACAGATTCACAAACTAATGTTAAACATACAGTTCCTAATATGGCATCCATCAATTTAAATTTCTTTTTTGACTTTCCAGCCATTATAATTCACTCCTTTAATTTTAATTTACAATCCTAAATTCTTCTTGCAAATCTCAATTGTTAAATCTTTCTGACCCATTAAATATACAAGTAATCCTCTCATCGCAGTAAGTCTATTTTCTGCCTCATCGAAACAGATTGAAACTTCTGGATCATCCATTATCTCATCAGTAACTTCTTCGCCACGAGTAGCTGGTAAACAATGCATGAATTTAACATGTGGTGCACATTTGTTTATCATTTCTCTGTTTACTTGATATTTTGGATAGAAGATCTTCATTCTTTCTTCCTTTGGTAACTCAGATTCATATAATCCGTACCAAACATCAGTATATACAAAGTCAGCATCTTTTAAAGCTTCTTCTTCATTATCTGTAATAAGATATGTTCCGCCACTCTCTTTACAGTTAGCTTCAAGGATATCTATATAATCTCCTTTTAGTTGGAAATCTTTAGGTCCATAGTGTACATAATGTCCACCCATTTTAGTTATCATCATACCAAGTGATGCGCATACTTGAGTACAATCCCCTACGAAAACGACTTTTAAATCTTCAACCTTTTTACCTTCTGGCATGTGTTCAAAAATAGTAATAATATCACCCATTTCTTGAGTCGGATGATTCCAATCACTCATACCATTAAGTACAGGAACAGTTGAATATTGTGCAAGCTCTTGAATAGTTTTATGTTCAATAACTCTAGCCATAAGAACATCGACAAGTCTTGATAAAACGATTGAAGTATCTTTCATACTTTCATGTTTACCAAGTTGAATTTGTCCTGGTGCTAAATACTGAGCATGTCCACCTAATTGAGTCATTGCAGTTTCAAAAGACACACGTGTTCTAGTAGATGATTGTTCAAAAATCATTCCTAGTGTCTTATGATAAAGTACATTTAGGGCATATCCGGCTTTAATATTCTTCTTGATAATTAAACTAAGCCTAATGATATCCAATAACTCCTGCTTCGTATAATCCTGTGTTGAAATGTAATCTCTCTTCATTCTCTACCTCCTATTATAATTTTAGAACTATTTCAAGATAATTTCAATAAAAAAAGCAAAATATCAATGATATCTTACTTCATTTTAGCCCATAATCTGTCAAACTTTTTAATATTCTCTGAAACGTTCTTTATGTAACTACCATTATTTAGTATTTTCCTTAATTCTTCTTCACTATAATTACTAGTGTTTTTATTAGTAGAAATATATGGATAATCATCTATTATCTTTTGACAAACTTCATCTCTTAATAAATAATCAATAAACTTATATGCATTATCAGTATGACTAGCTCCCTTTACAATAACATAATTATCCATACTTAGAGCATAACCACTCTTAGGATAAACTATCTTAATTTTAGGATTATGATCTTGAGCTAGAATTGCTTCAGCATTCCATAATATACCAATATTGGTTTCATTAGTAATTAAAAATGATTTAGGAGAATCACTATCAAAAGCTTTAATATTATCTCTCATTTGATTATAAAACCTATAAGCCTCTTCTAAGTGTTCATCATTATAATCATTAATGTCGTATCTCAAAGCTTGAAGAAAAGCTCCAATAGTTATTCTTTCATCATCTAATAAGACAATATCATTCTTATAAGCAGGATTTAGTAAATCTTTATAATCAGTTATTTCTGGTACTTTTTCACTATTATAAGCAATAACACTAGTAGCTAATAAAAATGGTAAAGAATAATCATTATTCTTATCATATGATTGACGTAAAAATACTTTGTCAATATTAGCATAATTAGTTAATCTACCTGTATCTAATTCTTCTAGCATATTTTTACCTATCATTAACTCAACCATATAATCACTAGGAAACACTACGTCATATGTTCCTTTCTTTGATGAAGATAATTTAGCAAGCAATTCTTCATTAGAAGAATAAGTACCATAATTAACTTTAATACCAGACTCCTTTTCAAAATCTTTTATTACTTCATCAGGAATATATGAAGACCAGTTAAGAACATTAACTATTTGTTTTTCTTGCTTACTAGTACACCCTGTTAGTAATAAGCAACCTAATAGTAAAACAATTACTTTTTTCATTAATATCCCCTCCTAGCAATCTTTCTAGATTGATATAAGGCAGATGTTGTCAAAATAATAACTGTTGCAAGTAACATTAAAGTAGATAATGCATTAACATCAGGAGTTATACCAGTTTTAATAATACTATATATTTGTAATGGTAGTGTATTACTTCCAGGGCCAGCAGTAAAGTAACTAATTACTACATCATCCATTGATAGGGTTAAAGCAAGTGTTGCTCCACTAATAACTCCAGGCATAATTAATGGTAATGTTACTTTTGTGAAAACATCAAATCTACTAGCCCCTAAATCATAAGCTGCTTCTTCATATTCTTTTGGTAATAAGTTTAGAGTTGATCTAACACTAGTAATTACAAATGGTATTGAAAAAGCAATATGTGAAATAATCAAACTAGGCATTCCTAATTTTAAATTAGCTATTGTATAAACACTTAATAATGAAATACCCAATACTATTTCTGGAATAACAATTGGAATATAAATAAGTCCATTTATTAATTTTTTCATTGGAAAATTATATTTATATAAACCTAATGCTGAAATAGTTCCAATTACTGTTGATACTACAGTAGATACACCTGCAATTATTAAAGTATTACCAAACGCTTCTAATAAATCAGTATTATGAAATAATGTCTTATACCAATCAAAAGTAAAACCAGTAAATATTACATTCATTTTAGACTTATTAAAAGAATAAATTACTAGGACAATTATTGGTGCATATAAGAATATAAATGTAAGTATAATAGTAAGAGTTTTAATCCATTTACCTTTATTCATCTACATACCCCCTAAATCATCCATTTTTCCACCTAATTTTTTATAAATACTAACTAAAATTAAGGTCATAAGAATTAGGAATATAGAAATAGCTGCTCCAAAAGGCCAATTTCTCGCAGTCAAGAATTGATTCTTGATTAAGTTACCAATAATCATAATCTTTCCTCCACCTAAAATATCAGTAATGAAGAAATAACCAATCGCAGGTATAAAAACCATTAATGATCCATTAAATGCTCCTGATATTGTAAGTGGTAAATAAATCTTAGTAAATGTTTTTGTTTTACTAGCTCCTAAATCATAAGAAGCTTCAATTAAATTGGGATCGACTTTTGAAACCGCACTATAAACAGGTAATATCATAAATGGTAATAGCGTATAAACCATACCAATAATAATACCTATATTGTTATACATCAAACTTAATGGGGAACTAATTATTCCTGTTCCTACTAAAGCACTATTTATAATTCCATTTTTACGAAGTAATACAATCCAACCATAAGTTCTAATTAATGAATTCATTAAGAAAGGCACCATTACTAATTTAATTAATAAATTACGTGTAGTTTCTTTTTTAGACATTAATGATATTGCGAATGGATATGCTATACATAAACAAATAGCTGTAGTAATTAAAGCAATTCCAATTGACTTTAAAAAGATTCTAATATAAGTAATATTAAATATTTCCATATAATTAGAAAGAGTAAATGTATAAATCATTCCTCCATATGAATCACTCTTAAAGAAACTTATTAATAGTACATATAAAAGTGGTAATAAGATAAGCAACAAACTATAAATAACAACTGGAACAGTGAATAAATATTTTTCAATATTAAATCTCTTATTCATTTTTATCACCTATAATTATTACTTTATTTTTATCTATATCTATATAAACAGTTGATCCTTCTTCAAAAATATCGCTGTCATACTGATGAACTTTTATTATCCTATCTCCTACTTCTACTTCTAATTTAACAATAGCTCCATCATACATATAGTTTTTAACTACACCAGCAAATGATTCTTGAACTGGATTCTTATGAGGGTTAAAATTCTCTGGTCTAACAATTAAAGTTACTTTACCCTTCTTATAATCATTATTAGGTACAGCTAACTCAATATCATCAGTTAACTTAACATAAGCAACATCATCTTTAATATGAGTTATTTCTGTCTTAATAATATTAGATTCTCCAATAAAGTCAGCTGCAAAAGCAGTATTTGGCTTAGAATATATTTCCTTAGGAGTATCTAATTGTTCAATATTCCCTTTATTAATAATAACTATTCTATCACTCATTGTAAGAGCTTCATCTTGATCATGAGTAACATATATAAATGTGATACCTAATTTCTTTTGAAGTTTTTTAAGTTCTCCTTGCATTTCTCTTTTTAATTTTAAATCTAGAGAACATAATGATTCGTCTAATAATAATACTTTGTGATTCATAACTATTCCACGAGCAATTGCAACCCTTTGTTGTTGTCCTCCAGAAAGTTGAGCAGGATATCTATTTTCAAATCCATCTAATTGAACTAATTTAATAGCCCTCTTTATTCTTTTTTCCGCTTCATCTTCTGGAACTTTGTTCATCTTTAAACCAAAGTTAATATTATCCCATACTGTCATATGTGGAAACAAAGCAAAATTTTGAAAGATAGTATTTACTTTTCTTTTTGCTGGTATTTCATTAGTAACATCTTCTCCTTCGATAAATACTTTCCCTTCAGTAGCTTCTTCTAAGCCACTAATAATTCTAAGTAATGTTGTTTTTCCGCAACCAGATGGTCCTAAAAAAGTTATGAATTCCCCTTCATAAATATCTAGAGTAATATTTTTAATAATAGTTTTATCATCAAACTTCTTGGTAATATTCTCTAATCTTACAATTACATTATCCATAGTATCACCTATTATAATCATAACATATAATCAAAAAAAATACAGTAGTTATTTACCTGTATTTTTATAAATCTTAATTACATATAATTCTAATGATTTGTCATTTTTATCATAGCAAAATACTACATAGGTATCATTATTTAATATCATCCACTTATTTCATTAATTTGGGATTTTCTTTAATTATTTCTATTACTTTGATTTCTCCATCTACTAATGTTTCATATACTGGTTCTTCACCAACAGAATTTTTTCCATTAGTCCAATAATTTCTAGCTAATTTTAAATTTTCTGCTTTATCATTTGTACCATCGAATGTATTCCAAGCATCACCGGTAAAGTTCTTACCTTTAACTTCTAGTTTAACAATTTGATATGTCTTCTTACCTTGTGATTTATATAAATCATACCAAACTTCCGCTTCATCTAAAGTTCTTGATACATGTAGAGAAGACAATCTTGAAGGATAATTAGGAAATTCATTTTTCCTTACTTCTTCTAAAGCATATTCTCTAAGAGCTTTTTTTAATTCTTCATCTTCTACTTTCAATTTTTTTTCATAAACTTTTTTTACTTTATGACGATATTTATCTATCTTTTTATAAATAAAATTATGTCTTATTTCATCGAAAACCATTACTTGTCCTAATTTCATTGGTTTTTCTGTTACTACATGATAAAACACATTCTTCATCTAATCACCTCATTATTATCTTCTAATAATATATTGATATCCTTTTTCATTTCTGTAGTATTCTAAATCTTCTTCATCATATAGAGTTGTATAACCATTTAACAAACTCTTTTTTTCTTCGCCTCGATTATACAACATATAAAAATTATGAAGCATACTAACAGTTAAACCTAATTCTATGGCTATAGCAGCTGTAGTAGTAGCAAGATCATAAACTGAAGCATTTGACATTACGTGCATAACAGCAATTATTCCTGTTGCTGAAATAGCTACTCCAACAGCATTATTTTTTCTTTTTTGTTTATTAATTTCTAAATAGTCATTTTTATCATAACTATTTATTTCTTTGTATTTCATTATTTTGTTTTTCCTTTACTAATAGTCTTTTCTAAAAAAACTTTTTTGTCAAAGCCGCCTTTAATTAATTTCTTTTGTTGAGCCACTTCAATAATATCAGCCATACTTTTATCTTCTAACTTAGCAAGTGCTTTTAATACTTCTAAAACATCGGCTAATTCCTCTATTAATTGTTCACGAGAAGTAGCATTTACTACTTCATTACTCTCTTCCTGTAATTTCCAAAGTAATTCTCTACGATATTCTTCATCACTCATTATTCTAGTGATTGCAACATCGCCGTTGTTCTCTATTACTTCTGGTATTTTATCTCTAACTAATTTATCGTATATTTTTACCTTTTCCATATAAACCTCCTGTTACTTTATCCAACCACTTATTTCGCCTTCATCAATGCTAGTAGTTAGTCGCTTACCACTAATGAAATTCAAATTTGAGTAAGTCTTTTTCAAATCATTTAGACTACCATCTACTCCTGAACTACCACTAGTGCAGAATACATAAATCTCTTTTCCAGTTAAATCGTTTTCTTCTATAAATGTATTAATAATAGTAGGAGCTGTATACCACCATACTGGGAATCCTATAACTACCTTTTGATAATCTTCTAAATTCTCTACTTTATTCTTTACTGGTGGTCTAAAACTTCTATCATTCATTTCAATTGTTGAACGACTATTTTTATCCATCCAATCTAAATCAGCATCAGTATATTTTTCTACTGGTTCTATTTCAAATAAGTCTCCTTCTACTGCTTTGGATATTTTTTCAGCTACAGTCTTTGTTACTCCACTAGCTGAAAAATAAGCTACTAATGTTTTTTCCATATTTCCTCCTAATTTATTAGATATCTTTTATTATTAATAATTATCCAATCACATTCTTTTTCAATTGAGATTGAAGCATTATCTTTTAACATAAATATATAAGTAGTTGTATTATCATCACAAGTTTGGTTAGTTTCTTTACCTAACTTTTTATTTTTCCAATAATTATAATACTTCTTAATATCTTCTTCAGTATTGTATGTTTTTTCATTAGCTCCACCTTCAGAATATTTAATAATTGTGACTGAAATAATATCTTCTAATGTTAAACCTTTATAATAATCATGATCTAAAACCGACATATCTTTAATCTTAGTATTTGGAACACCTTTTTCTTCTTTTTCAAAATTAATATTTGTAAAAACAAATACTAAGACAGCAATTAAAAGTATTCCTAAAACTCCATAGATTATTTTTTTCATAAATCCTCCTAAATATATTCAACTAATTCATTTAGTTTTTTTCTTCTATTATGATTAGGGCTTGCTGGACAATCATCTGCCTTATAACCAAGGGGTAATAAACAAACTGGAACTATTTCAGTAGGAATGGAAAGTTCTTCTCTTAAAACTTTTTCATCAAACATTTCTACCCAAATATTATTAATACCTTGATTAGTTGCTTCTAACATCATATGAGTAGCTACTATGCAAGCATCCATTTCATATGTAGAATACTCTCCCTTAGTAAAAGCTTGTTCTTTATCTCCGCAAACAACTAAAACTGTTCCAGCATTGTAACGACATGGACTAGCTTTATCTATTTTTTCTAATCCTTCTGGACTTTCTACAACATATATTTTTATTGGTTGTATATTCTTGGCAGTAGGAGCAATTCTTCCTGCTTCTAAAATATTATCTAGTTTTTCTTTTTCAACACTTTGTCCATTGAACTTTCTAGTAGATTGTCTTTCTCTTATTACTGATTCAAATTCCATCCAATCATCACCTATAATTATTATATCATAAATAAAAAAAAGAAGATACTCTTAGGCATCTTCTCCAAATTCTTCTTTATATGCTTTTACTAATCTTTCTGGCCAATCAGAAGTTGCTTCTAATTTACCAGTAAAGAAACGTAATGTCTTAGGTTCATGAACGAATCTTAATCCACCAATTAAGTCTCTATGATCGTATAACCATTTAACTCTATCTATAACATATTCTGTTTGAGACAAAGTAAATACTCTTCTTGGGAAAGCTAGACGAACTAATTCCATAGAAGCAAATCTTTCACTTCCGTCTGGTTCTCTTTCTTCAGAAAGAGTTCCTCGCTCCATTCCTCTTATACCACCACATAAGTATAATGCACATACTAGTGCTCCTGCTGGATATTCTTCTTGCGGAATATGTTTACATATTTCCATTGCATCTAAATGAGCTCCTAGTCCTCCTCCTGGTGTAATTACTGGAACACCATATTCATCTAATGCTTTTACACAATAATCGATAAATTGTGGTCCTTGAGAGATTACATCCATTTCCATTGATTCATCAAAACCTACAGTCATAGCTTCCATTTCTTTAACAGACATTCCGCCATAAGTTAGGAATCCTTCAAACATTGGAACTAAGTCTTCCATTGAATGGAACATTTCTTCATTCCTTACTAGGATAGCTCCTCCACGAGCAAATCCAAATTTACGAGCACTGAAGTAAATAATATCAAATAAATCAGCTATCATTCTAGTAATTTCTCTAATAGATTTATCCTTCATACTCTCTTCTCTTACCTTGATGAAATACAAGTTATCTTGTAATAATGATGCATCAAGTACAGTAACAATACCATGCTTTTTAGCAAGATCAGTTACCTCTTTCATATTCTCATAAGATATTGGTTGTCCACCGATTAAGTTAGTACCAGACTCAATTCTCATGAACGCAATATTTTCAGGGGTTTCTTTCTTTATACATTCTTCTACTTT
>JAFRIS010000025.1 GCA_017432665.1 Bacilli bacterium | reverse complement strand
GTGTGAATATTCAATAGTAGATGTATTTGGATATAATGATAATGCATTGAAGTTTTATTTTAAAAAGGGTTATCATGCAAGAATGCTTACTACTATTAAGAAGTTATAAGCATAAATACCTATAATAATCAAGACTTGTAACAGATACTATAATAGTGTATTAAGTATATGGAGGTATTATATGGAAGCAATATGTGGAGCTAAATGTAGCGAATGTGAACTTTTTAAAAGTGATAAGTGTAAGGGTTGTAAAAATACCAATGGTTGTCCATTTGGTAAGAAATGTTGGATTGCTAAATACATTGAAGTAGGTGGCAATGACAGTTTTATTGAAATGAAAAAACAAATAATTAATGAATTTAATAACTTAAATATAGAAGGAATGAAAGAAATTAATGACTTATATCCATTACATGGATTATTTGTTAATTTAGAGTATCGCTTACCTAATGGTGAAATAGCTAAGTTTTTAAATGATGATGAAGCATATCTAGGTAATCAAATAGAATGTGAGTTTTCTGATGACAATAATAAAAGATATTTTGGAGTAGTTACTAATATGAATTTTTTACTTGTATGTGAATATGGAGAAAATGCTTCTAATCCAGAAATAATTATGTATAAAAAAAGATAGTTTTGAAAGGATGTGATTATATGATTTTAAATATAAGTGGTAGAACTGATATAGTCGCATTCTATTCTGATTGGTTAATGAATCGTATAAAAGAAGGATTTGTTGATGTCAGAAATCCTTTTAATCCTAAGATGGTAAGTAGAATAATGTTTGAAGATGTAGATTTATTATTTTTTTGTACTAAGAATCCTATACCAATATTAGATAAAATAAAAGATATTGATAAGAAGATGTATTTTCATATTACTTTGACTTCTTATAAAAAAGATATAGAACCAAACTTACCTAATAAAAAGGATATTATTGAGACAATAAAAAAACTATCTAAAATGATAGGTAAAGAAAATATAGTTATAAGATATGATCCTATACTTTTAAATGATAAATATAATTTGGATTATCATGTTAAAGCATTTGATAAATTATGTAATTTATTAGATGGATATACTAATAAAATATTAATTTCATTTATAGATGATTATAAAAATGTTAGAAAGAATTATAAGACATTAAAATATAGAGAGTTTACGGAAGAAGATTATAAAACCATTGGTACATCTTTTAGTGAAAGTGCTAGAAAACATAATATAGTAGTTCATACATGCGCTGAAGATAGGGATTTAACTGAATATGGTTTTATTCACGATGAATGTATGTCTAGAGAATTAGCTTTTAAACTTACTGGTAAAATATATAAAAAATGGAATGCTAGAAAGAATGTACCATGTAAATGTATAGAAATGGCTGATATTGGAGTATATAATTCTTGTAAACATTTTTGTAAATATTGCTATGCTAACTTTGATGAAAAACAAGTAAATGATAATTATAATAAGCATAATCCTAATTCATCTTTATTGGTAGGAGAATTAGAAAAAGATGATATTATTAAAATTAGAAAAAATAATTCTTAATACAAGATACAATAATTGATTTTGTATGATATAATAGTTTCAAATAGAATAGGAGAGGTATAATGAGTGATTCTGAAGAAAAAATAGTTTTGAGTGAGGATGATAATCAAAAAACCACTAAAAAGAAATTGGACAAGAATACTGTAATAATTATTGCATTAATTGTTATAGCTGTTGTTATGTCAGCGCTATTTATATTAGAAAAAAAATCTAATAATCATAATAAACTGATTTTATCGGGAAAAATAAAACAGGAAGAAAAACTTTTGCGTAATGCTGAAAAAAGTGCTTTATATGAATATGGATTGAGTCTAGAAAAAGAAAATATGGAGCACTATATTAGGACAGAAAGTTATCTAACTATGTCCGAATTGCAAAGTAATGTAAAAACTACAAGTAGAATAGTTTGCGAAGAAAATGAAGCTTATACTGATGGAACTGTTTATTTAAATAAATGTAAAATAAATGGAAAATTAACATCTATAACTTATGGTACAAAGAAAGAAAATATAGTAACTAAAAGTGAAGTTAAGGTAGAAGGAGATACTGTTTTGGTATATGAATCTATTGAAGATTCTAATTATTCTTATTTTTCTTTCGATAAACCAACAGATACTGAAAATATGAAAATACATAGATTTAAAATAGCTATAAATCCTAATGATTCTCCATCTATAATTAACAACAAATACTTATATTACATGGATAAAAATTATATTATGCAATTAATAGATATTAAAGAAGAAAAAAATGCAGTTCAAGAAGATGGTGTTGAAGGAATATATTTGTATAAAAACAGCGGATATATACCAACAGGATATGCTGCAGTATATAAGAATAAACTATATTATTTATATGATATGACTAATAAAAAATATATTAGTAATGTTGGTTATGATAACTTAGCTCCATTTATTCAATATTGTGGAACTACTGGACCGCATACTTCTATTGAAACATTACGTAATTATAATGTTGCGGCAGTTAAAAATAAAAAATATGGAGTAATTGATATATCAACAGGTAAAGAGATTATTCCAATTAAATATAATCGCTTAATAATACAAAATGAATTATTAATTGCTTTAGAAGATAATCGAGGCCATTTATTTAGTTTGGAAGGTAAAGAGTTTTTAAGTAATAATAAGATTGAAAGTGTATATGCAGCAATAAATAATTCATATGCAATTATTAAAGAGAATAAGCATATTAAACTTGTATTAATTAATGGTGATGAATTATATGACTTTGGGGAATATAATGTTAATCATTTACATATAACTGGTTCAAATGTTGATAAAATCAAAGTAGAAATATCTGAAGACCAAAAATCAGCGAGGTGCGTAGAATTTAGTTATGATTTAATTACTAAAAAAGGATCGGCAGAAAAAAAAGAATGCGGTGGTATATCAAAACCAATACTATATTTGTATCCTGAAAAAGATACTAATATGGATATTACTTTTGATGATCCCGGTGTATTAGAAACTACTTATCCAAAATATAATAATGGTTGGAATATTTTTGTTAAACCTGATGGTAGTATCTATGATAAAAAGGGAAAATATTACTATGCATTATATTGGGACGAGAAAAAAATTCACACTGTAGATTTTAGTGAAGGTTTTTATGTGACTAGCAATAATGCGATAGACTTTTTAGAAGAAAAATTATCATATATTGGTTTAAATAATCGAGAAAGAAATGAGTTTATTATGTATTGGCTACCTATCTTAGAAAAAAACAAAAAGAGTTTAGTGTATTTTGAGTTAACTGATGAAAGAAACTCATATTCAAAGATCAATTTAAATCCAAAACCTGATTCATTATTAAGGATAGTAATTCATATTAAGAAAGTAAATAAGAAAACTCAGATAAAAGAAGAAAAACTAACTGCTTTTGATAGAAAAGGCTTTACTGCTGTAGAGTGGGGAGGAACTACTTATTAAGAATTAAAAAATTAGAGGTGATAACATGAAGAAAGTTACATATGTGACAGGAAACTGGGCTAAGATTGCTTCTGCTAGACATGCATTAGAACCACTTGGATTTGAAGTTGATAATGTAAAAATGGAAACTCCTGAAATCCAAGCTGATGATGTTTCCGATGTGGCTAAATACTCAGCAAAATGGGCTGCAGAAGAATTAAAAAGACCAGTTCTAAAGAATGATTCGGGATTATATGTTAATGCTTTAAAAGGATTTCCTGGAGTTTATACGCATTATGCTCAAGATACAATAGGTGAAGATGGTCTGTTAACATTAATGAAAGGAATAGAAGATAGATCAGCATATTTTAAAGAAGCAATTGCTTATTGTGAACCAGGAAAAGATCCAATTGTTTTCGAAGGATTTACTAAAGGTTCTATTGCCTTAGAAAAATCTGGAACTTATGGTTGGAGCTGGGATTTTGTATTTATCCCAGAAGGTGAAAAACAAACTTTAGGTTGCTTTGAAGATGAAAAAAGATGGGAATTTTGGAGTCAAGACACATATAAAGAATTAGCTGAATACTTAGAAAGTATTAATAAATAGATGAATTAGATTTGACTTATGAAGATTTTTGTTGTATAATTGGATGCATCTGTGAGAGGATATAAGCAAAAGCGAGCTATCCTGGGATATGAAATCTTACACGAGTTATCAAACACGGAGTCACTAGATAAAGTTGATTTCCGTGTTTTTTTGTTTTAGGAAATCTAAAAAAAAAACAAAACAAAATAGATCTATAAATTGTTAAATGTTTTAAAACGTTACAGATTCAAATAACAAGGGGGGATTTTATATGACTAGAAAAAAAAGGCTTCAGCTTAGAGAACTATATCGCTTGAAAGAAGAATTACTAAAATTAAAATTAGAAGAAGAATTAGAAGCAAAAGAAAAAGAAGCATATGAAAGATTAGAAAAAAAAGCAAGAAAACGATGAGATATATTATGATTTATAGATTGAATTAAAGATTAGAGTCTTCTAGTCTTTTTTGTTGCATTTATTGTGATATCAGCTTTTTATGATATAATTATTAAAATGAGATGATTATATGAATAGAAAAATGTATATATTAGTATTATTGGTTTTTACTGTTTTAATGTTAGTATCAGGCTATTTTTTAGTATCTTGGTTATTTGAGAATAAAAAGTCGGATAATATTAGAAATACAGAAGAAGAACATTTAACAATAGAAAAAGATAATTATTATTTAAATCCTGCCATTTTAAAAGATAATCCTGAAACAGTAGGGTGGTTAATAGTACCAGGTACTAAAATTAATTATCCTGTTGTTCAGCATAATGATAATGATTATTATTTAAACCATGATTTCAAACGTAATTTTAATAGTGCTGGTTGGGTATTTATGGATTATAATAATAAGCTAGATGATCAAAATATAGTAATTTATGGACATCATCGTCATGATGATAGTATGTTTGGTTCTATTGATATGTTATTCGATAAAAACTTCTATAAAAAAAATAATGAAATAATTTTTGTTACAAAAAAAGAAGTTTTTAAATATGAAATTTTTTCTGTATATAAGTCCTCCACAAAAGACAAATATAATAGTTTGAATTTTTATAGTATTAATAAAACCATTGGTATGCTTAACAATAAGAGTGAAATTGATTTTAAAATTGAAAAAATTGATTATTCACAAATCATAACATTATCAACTTGTCATGCTAATAACAAGGATAGATTAGTTGTTCATGGATATAAAAAAAATAGGTAAAGCACTTGAAACTTTATCTATTTTTTTATATAATTTATTCATAGTAGAATGCTATATAGACTATCATAATGGAGGTGGTTGAATATTGTGTTAGTAAGAAGAGATTATTTTTACTAGGAACAATATTCTTTCTCATAATGTGTATATCTGGTATTTATGCATTAAGAGATGAAATGAGTGATATTGAAAATGGGTTATCTACCAGTTCCGTAGATATTGAAATAGTAGAATATGGTAAAAACAATGAACTTTTTCAAGAAGATGGAAAAAAGGTAATGCCTGGTGATGAAATTATTTTAATTCCTAGAGTAAATAATCTCGGTATTGACTGCTATATAAGAACTAAGATTACTTATACAGTTAATAATCAAGAATTCCCAATAACAAATTATATTATTGGAAACTATTCATCTTGGACTAAGAGCGGAGATTATTACTATTATGATTCGGTTCTGAATCAAGAAGAATCAATTGATTTGTTTAACAAAGTAATTATTCCTGATCATTTGTCTGCAGAATATGACGGAAAGGAAGTAGTACTTCATATCGTAGTAGATGCTATACAAGAAAAGAATTTTGATGGTGATTGGACCGATATTGAAATTCAAAAAAGTATAGATAGAACTTATGACATTGATTATGAAGGAGAAACATCAGTGGTGTATGAGGATGATACTAATAATCATGTTACTTTGGATGATGATTTCTTTGGTCATTTAGGTAATATGCTTCCTGGAGACAGTATGAGTGAAGAAGTTGAAATCTTAAATAGTGGTAAAAAGAAAAATATTTATTACTTAACTATTGATTATGATGAATTAACTCCTGATGAGATTGCATTACTTCAGAAGATTAAACTTGTTATTAAGAATAGTGCAGGAGAAATCATAGTAGATAGTAATCTTGCTAATAAAGAAAAACTCACATTAGGAACTTTTGATTCTGGAACAGGTGATTCATATATTATTGAATTAACTTTACCAACTGATGCAGATAATGAGTATAGTAAGTTATTTGCTAAAGTGATGTGGAAGTTCTCCTATGAGAATGCTCAACAGCAAGATGAAGATGATGGTGATAATGATAATGACAACGATAATAATAAAGAAGATAATAATGGAAGTAATACTAATCCTGATACAGGAGATCTAAAATTTGATTTGTCTATAACAGTATTTTTGCTTTCAACACTAGGATTTATAATTACTCTAGTGTACGGAAAATTAAATAATAAAAAATATAAAGAAAAGAGGATTTAATATGAATAAGAAAAAAACTATTATTGCTGCAATTGTCCTATTATTAGTAGCTGCTATTGGAGGAGCAATTGCATATTTCACAGATACTGATGCTAAAACAAATACATTTACAATTGGTAATGTAGACATTACATTAACTGAGCCAAATTGGTCTACTACAGATTCAAATAACAATAATATTCCTGATGCTGCTGAAAATCTTTCACCAGGGGTTTCTGTAGCAAAGGATCCAACAATTACTAATGTTAGTGCAACTGCACCTGCATATGTATTTGCTAAGGTAGAAGTACCTTGTACAACTGCTACTTCACCTGCGACACCTGTTGAAATATTTGATTATGCACCTGTTAACAGTGCATGGACTGAATTATCTAGTGCTGCTGTTGCTTGTACTAGTGGTGGAACTGCTACACACGTTTACTATTATGGAACTAATAATACTTTATCTTCATTAGCTGCAAACAATACTGCTGCACCTGCTTTATTTACTGCTGTTACATTATCTAATAGTGTGACTGGATCTTCTGATGAAGGATTATCAGGAAATAAAAATGTAGTTGTTACTGGTTATGGTATCCAAACTAATGGTTTAGGTAATGATGTTACACCTGCAACTGTTTGGGGTATGTTCTAATAATTAATTTATGAAAATAATAAAGCAAATAATTAATGTCTTAACGACATTAATTATTGTCGTGGGAGGAATATTTCTTGCTTTATATCTATTTGGTATAGTTCCATATGTAATTCTTTCTGGATCTATGGAACCAACTATTAAAACAGGTAGTTTATGTTTTATAAATAAAAAAGTAGATATTCAAGAAATAGAAAAGAAAGATATAATTGCTTTCAAATTAGATGACGATACTTTAGTTACACATCGAGTTAATAAAATTAATGAAGATGGAATTATAACTAAGGGAGATAATAATAAAAAAGTAGATAATGGGTTGGTTACAGCTAGTAATTATGTGGGTAAAAATATATTTTGGATTCCTAAAGTTGGTTATGCTGTAATGGCATTTCAATCTACTAGAGGAAAGATAGTATTAATCACTTGTGTTGTATTACTATTTATTGTAGGAATGCTATTTGGTGATGATACTAAGAAGAAAAAAGAAATAGAATAACTTGTTGTTTAGAAAGAGGTGATGCATATGAGAAAGTTTAAACTTTTTGTAGGTTTATGTGTTTTCATGGCGTTATCTCTTTTTATTACGGGCATTTATGGATACTTTAAGATGACTACTTCACCAGTAGTTAATACGTTATCAATTAAAGATAAAACTACTTATACAGTAGTTCATAAAACAATGGATTTAAATGGAACTACATATACTGATTACTTTACTGAGAATTATGAAGTTAGTCTAGGAACAACAGTAACGCCTGCGACTTTAACAACTTCTCAACTTCCTGGATTTACTGCTCCAGCTACTCAGACAGTAACACTTAATAGTTTCCAAAATACTGTAATTACATATTTATATACTAGAAAACAATATGATTTAACGATTACCAATTCTCAGTATGTTGATGATACTACTAGTACACCAGCAGGAAGATATTACTATGGTACTACTATCCATTTAGAAGCAGATACTGATGATGGATATGGTAATAACTTTATTAAATGGTCTAATAATAATACAAATCGTATTTATGAATTTACTTTAGAGGGAGATACTACTATTGGACCTATATATACTGATACTTATCAGGTAACATATGTACTTAATAATGGTGATCCTAATGAAACTAGATTAGTTGATAACGGTGATCCAATTAACTATTTACCTAATATTACTTATAATGATTGTACTGGTTCTAGTGGAGATCGTATTGCGGATGGTTGTACATATGATTATGAATTAGTAGGATGGTATACAGAGTCAACTTTTGAAAATCAAGTAAATGAACAATATGCACCTGATCATGATGTTACTTTATATGCTAAATGGAATAAAGTGTTCTTCTATCAAGAAGATTCTGAGGTATTTAATGCTGATCACCTTATTGATTCTGATATAGCTCTATTTAGTGCCTTTAATTCAGGTAAAGACTTTATTGTAGAATTTAGGATAGATAGTTTTGCTAATGATAATGTTGATCGTGCAGTCTTGTTTGCCGATATGGAAGAAACTGCTGATCCATACCCAGGTGTTCAATTCCGTTGGTTTCAAAACAGTTTCAATGTAAACGCTAATGTTAACGACAAAAATCATAAGAAAAATGATCCTGTTACTGTAAGTGTCGGAAATAAAATTATTATGAAGAGAGAAAATGGGCTGTTCTCATATAGTTTGGATAATGGAGTTACATTTGTAAATTATCAAGATTTTAGTAATTTTAATAAATTTTTTGATATTACTGCTACATTTGGGGGACAAGATGCTAAACCAGAGCGTAAACTTAAAGGTGCTCTTTCAGAGATGCATGTAGAATTAATTGATAGGCCTGCATATACTATTAAATTCCATGCTAATGGTGGTACTGGTATGATGCTTGATCAAGTAGTTGAAGTTGGAAAAACTGTTAATTTGAATGATAAAGAATATGAAAAAGATCCAGTCCACTATACATTTGCAGGTTGGAATACTGAACCTGAT
>JAFRIS010000024.1 GCA_017432665.1 Bacilli bacterium | reverse complement strand
GACTGTTGTATCAATGAATTATTTATTAGAAGCTGGTGTTCAATTTGGACATCAAAAGAGAAGATGGAATCCTAAGATGAAGGAATATATCTTCACTACAAGAGATGATATTTATATTATCGATTTACAAAAAACTGTTAAGAAATTAGAAGAAGCTTATGAAGCAATGAAAGCTATTGCTGAAAAAGAAGGAAAAGTTCTATTTGTAGGTACTAAGAAACAAGCTCAAGAAGCTGCAGAAGAATGTGCTACAAGAACTGGTATGTACTTCGTAAATGAAAGATGGTTAGGTGGAACTTTAACTAACTTTAAAACTATCCGTTCAAGAATTAGAAGAATGGAAGAAATTGAAACTATGGAAACTGATGGTACTTTTGAAGCATTACCAAAGAAAGAAGTTATCCAAATCAAAAAAGAATACGAAAAATTAAATAGAAACTTAAGAGGAATTCGTGATATGAAGAGAATGCCTCAAGCTATGGTAATAGTTGATCCTCGTAAAGAAGAAATCGCTATTAAAGAAGCTCGTATTTTAGGTATTCCAGTATTTGGTATTGTAGATACTAACTGTGATCCGGATGATGTTGATTATGTAATTCCAGGTAATGATGATGCTGTTCGTTCAGTTAAATTATTAATTGGTGTTTTAACTAATGCAATTGCTGAAGTTAATGGCAGTGAAGTAATTGATTATATTAGTGAAGATGATAAAAATAAAGCTGAAGAAGTAGAAGGAACAGAAGAAGCAAAAGAAGAAAAGAAAGCTAAAAGAGCAGCTAAGAAAGAAGAAATCAAAGAAGAAGTAACTGAAGTTGTAGAAGAAATTAAAGAGAAAAAAGAAGAAGTAAAAAAAGAAGTTAAAGCTAAAAAGGCTGAAATCAAAGAAGAAGTAAAAGAAAAGAAAGCAAAAGTTAAAGAAAAAATCGAAGAAGTAAAAGAAGAAGCGAAAGAAAAGAAAGCGGCTAAGAAAACAGAAGATTTAAATAGTTTAACTTTAGCAGATTTAAAAGCAAAGGCTAAAGAAGCTGGAATCAAAGGTTATTCAACAATGAAGAAAGCAGAATTAGTAGAAGTTTTAAGTAAGTAAAAAACAGAAGGGGAAGGGATGAATATAATTAATAATTGTGGTTAATTATTATCATTCCTTTTCTTATAAAAAAATATAAAGAGGAGGATTAATATGTTTAGTGCAAGTGATGTAAAAGAATTAAGAGAAAAAACAGGCGCAGGTATGATGGATTGTAAAAAGGCATTAGAAGCTTGCGAAGGAAATATGGATAAAGCAGTTGATTGGTTAAGAGAAAAAGGAATTGCTAAGGCTGCTAAGAAAGAATCAAGAATTGCTGCTGAAGGATTAACAGAAGCTGCAGGAAATGATAATGAAGCAATTATTTTTGAAGTAAACTGTGAGACTGATTTTGTTACTAAAAACGAAAAATTTCATGAATTAATTAGAGAATTAAGAGAAGCATTAATGTTTAATGATTGTAAAGATTATGAAGAAGCAAAAGAAGTTAAATTAAAAGATGGAAAGACAATTGCTGAGAGAATAGTAGAAGTAACTGCTACTATTGGAGAAAAAATTTCATTTAGACGTTTTGAAAGAATTACTAAAGCAGATGATGAGGTGTTTGGTATTTATTCACATATGGGCGGAAAAATCACTTCTATCGTAGTATTAAAAGGAGCAGATAGAGACGTTGCTAGAGATGTTGCTATGCAAGTTTCTGCAATGAGTCCAGTTGCTGTTAGAAGAGATTTGGTTCCAGAAGAAATGATTGAACATGAAAAAGAAATGATCAAGAGTGAAATGAAAAATGATGAAAAGAATGCTAAAAAATCAGATGAAATCTTAGATAAGATGGCTACTGGTAGATTAAATAAATTCTTTAAAGAAATTTGTTTAGAGGAGCAAGACTTCATCAAAGACTCTAGTCTTAATGTTAAAAACTATGTTAAGAATGCTGGTGGAGAAATTGTTTCAATGGTACGTTACGCAGTAGGTGAAGGAATTGAAAAGAAACAAGAAAACTTTGCTGAAGAAGTAGCAGCTCAAATGAATATGTAAATATTTGTAAATGTCTTTGTAAAGTGTACATATGTGTACACTTTTTTGTTTGTATAAATGCTATAATAATGATAATAGAGGTGAGTTTATGGATAACAAAGAAGATCTTGATAAACTTGATAAACAAATAAACAAATTATTAAATAAAGATGAAGAAGAAAAAGAACAAGAATTAGACGAAGAACGAGAAATAATTATTGATCGTAAACATGAATATGATGATACTGATGGTGAAACAAAAGTATTAGATAAAATTGAAGATATTGAAGAAAAAGAAGAAGATGAAGAAGAACTAGTAGAAGAAGAACCTAAAAAATCTCGTGTTGAAAGATTAGAAGAACAAGAAGAATCTATTGAAGAAGATAAAGAAACTAGAGTTGAGAGATTAGAAGAACAAGAAGAGGAAGAAGAATTGGAAAAGAAAAGCAAAAAGAAAAAGATAATTATTATTTGTTCAGTAATTGGAGTTTTACTACTTATAGGTCTTATTTTATTTTTAGTATTACATAAAGGTAGAAGTGTTGATACTGATTCAAAGAAAAAGTTTAGTAAAAGTGAACAAAAAGAAATAATCGAAGATTATGGTGATGAATTAAAAAGCATTATTAATAATTACTATGATCAACAAAAAGTATTATTAAGTTATGATGATGCCAATAAATTAATTGATTTTGATTATAAAGTTAATTGTAAAGAACATGAAATATATGATGATAGAGAAATATACTTAAATAAATGTACAATTAATAAAGTTAGTACTAGTTATTCTTATGGTAAAAAGCAAACTGAAAAGCCAAAGCAAACAGATGACAAGATTAAAGTATATGTTAGTAAAGACACTGAAAAAGCAAGTTTAGATGAACCAAAAGATATAAGTAAATATGATGTTTATGGATTTAATATAGATGGTGAATATAGTAATTTAAATTTACTTAATGAAAAAAATTCTGATTATGTATATTATGAAGATGGAAATCATAATCTTCATATGATTAATTATAAAACAGGGCTTAAAGCATTAAATCCATTAAAATATGATATAATTTTACCAATTAGAAATGGAGAAGAATATGATCCTAGTTATGTAGCTATAATGATTGGTTATAAAGTTGGTATATATAATTTAGACACTCGTGAAAGAACTGTAAATCATATTTATACAGGTATTTACCAAAATAATTCCGATACTGTTAGATATGTACAAGCAGTTGATTTAGATAAAGTAAAGGTTTATACAGAAACCAATGAGGGTGGAATAATAAATTATAAAACTGGTAAAGTAATTGTACCAGTAGTATATAATCCACTACTTACAAGTGGTAGTTATTTCATCGCAGTAGATAAAAACAATAAAACTCATATTTTAGATTCTAATAATAAAGAGTACTTTACCCAATATGATGATGTATATGGAATTGCTGATGATAAATATGTATTGGTAAAAGAAGATGACAATATTGAGTTAATAAAACCAAATGGTACATTAATATATAACTATGGAAAAGTTGAATTAGGAGTATTTGATAGTTTTGTAATCTTTGGAGATACAATAAAGTTTGTTTTCAAAAATGAAGGTGATACTTGTACTTCACTAAGTTATGATACTAAAACAAAAAAGGGTGAATTAAATAAAAATTATGAATGTTTAATTATGGTAGATAAACCAATATTATATTTATACCCAGAAAAGACTACTAATATAACAGTTACATTTGAACATCCAGAATATTTGAAAACTACTTATCCAAAATATAATGGTAAGTGGGAAGTAAAAGCTAAAAAGAATGGGGATTTAATAGATAAAAATAATAAAAAGTATTATGCATTATATTGGGATGAGAAAAAAGTTCATACTGTTGATTTTAGTACTGGATATTATGTAACTAAAGATAATGCAATTGATTTCTTGGAAAGTAAATTAGATTATATTGGATTAAATTATAAAGAGAAAAATGAATTTATAATGTATTGGTTACCAAGATTAGAGAATAATGATAAAAGTTTAGTATACTTTGAACTTACTGATGAGAGAGAAAGTTACAATAAGTTAAATATTGAACCTAAACCAGATTCAATGTTAAGATTAGTAATTCATATTAAGAAAGTATCTAAAAAAGTAGATATACCTGAGCAAAAACTAACTAAATTTAAAAGACATGGATTTAGTGCTGTTGAATGGGGAGGTACTACTTACTAAAACAAGTAATTAAAACTACTTGTTTTTTCCAGTAAATTTGATATAATAAGTCGCAAATAAGGGGATGATTATGGTGGCAAACAAAAAGAAAGCAAAGAAGAGTTCTACTAATGCAATTAAAAAGATTGATAAACAGTTAGAAAATTTAGAAAAGAAAAGTGAAGATAAAGTAGAAAAAGTTGCTGAAATAAGTAAAAAAGAATTACAAGATAAGGTAAAAGAAGCTACAACACCTAAAAAGAATACAACTAATAAGAAAAAGAGCAGTTCTACTAGTACAACTAAAAAGAAAACTACAACAAAAAGTAGTAGTACTAAGAAAAGTACAAGCGCAAAAAAAACAACTACGGGTACTAAGAAAACTACAAGTACATCTAAGAAGAAAACAACACCTAAAAAGACTACTAGTACTAAGAAAAAAACAACTACTAAAAAAACAACACCTACGAAAGAAGCTATTGTTGTTGAAGAAAGACCTGAGGTTACAGATGTATCAACACCAGTTGTAATTGTAGTAGAAAGACCAGAAAAAGAAGAAGTAATTGAACCGGTAGTAGAAAAAGAAATTGAAGAAGTTATTACTGAAGTAGAAGTAAAAGAACCGGTTGAAGAGAAAAAAGAAGAAGTAGAAGAAGTAGAAGAGAGAAAAGAAGAAAAAGAAGAAACTAAATCAGAAGAAGTGGATCAAGAAAAAGAAGCAAGTGAATCAACATTAAAATTAAATAAACTTGAAAATGAAATGCGTACTTTATATGATAGAGTCAATGATGTTGTTGATGATATAACATTTGTTAAAGAAGTAAATAATATTCAAGATTTATTAATTTCTGATGTGGTAGAACATAAAGAAGAAACTTCAACTAAATTAGATGATATTAGTAATAGGTTATTATATAATTTAACTATTGCCTTAGCGATAATATTCTTCTTATTACTAATTTTTGTAATTGGCATAATTGTATTTGTATGTACTTATTAAATTTTTCTTTATTTTATTTAAATGATATACTATAATTAACCTAAGGAGTGATGATTCATGGATAGTGATATGATAATCTTAGAAGTTACTGAAAAAATGGATAAAACAATTGAAAATTTAGAAAAGAGATTTGCAACTGTACGTGCTGGTAGAGCAAATCCATCTAGTTTAGATGGAGTTACAGTAGAATATTATGGAGTAATGACTCCTTTGAAACAATTGGCTACTATATCAGTACCAGAAGCTAGACAATTGTTAATTAAGCCATTTGATAAAGGTTCTCTTAATAATATAGAAAAAGCTATTTTAGCTTCTAATTTAGGATATACTCCTGGTAATGATGGAGAAACAATTCGTATCGTTATTCCAGAACTTACTGAAGAAAGAAGAAAAGAATTAGCTAAACAAGTAAAAGCTATCGCAGAAGACGCTAAAGTATCAGTTCGTAATAATAGAAGAGAAGCTTTAGAAGATTTAAAGAAAGCTGAACTTCCTGAAGATGAAGAAAAAGGAATGGAAAAAGACATTCAAGATTTAGTTAATGAATACAATAAAAAGATTGATGGTTTGTTAAAAGAAAAAGAAGAAGATTTACTAAAAGTTTAGTAAGTCTTTTTACTTGTTTATATAGTCTGTTTATGATATAATCTTAGTACTTGCGAACAGGGTGGTTTTATGAAAAAAAGATTTATATTTGATTTAGATCGTACTTTATTAACATGTAATTATGAATTGGTAGAGACAGCTGTATTTGAACCTATTTTTAAAGATGATACAGATTACATAATGAAAAACATAGGTAAATTCTTAGATGAATATGAGTATATTAATCAAAATTATGAAGATGCAAGACTAAGCGAATTTTTAACAGAGAGAAGTGGATTGAATTTTACTCCAGAAGTAATTAGTAGATGGAAAAATGCTATGATGTTTGAAGCAGATACAATGGAAGAAGGAGTAATAGAACTATTAGAATATTTAAAAAGTAAAGAAAAGAGTTTAGTGGTTTTAACAAACTGGTATGGAGCATCACAAATACCAAGATTAAAAAATGCAAAGATATATGATTACTTTGATGATGTTTTCACAGGAGAATATCAGTTAAAACCACATCCCTTAGCTTATATAAGGTCTATTGGTAATTATAATCCAAGAGAATGTGTTATTATCGGGGATACTCCTGGAAAGGATTATAAAGCTCCTCAATTACATGGAATAGATGCTATTTTATATGATAAAGATAATCATCATAGTAATGACTATGTAAAAGTAAAAAAATTAACAGATATAATAGAGAAATATTAGACAGTAAATAAAAAAAATATTTCTTTTTTTTTAGTTGTTTTCTATTTTTAATGGTATTATTAAAAATAGAGGAGAGTGTTAAAGTGGAGAATAAAGAAAACAACGTTGAAGAACCAAAAACAATATCACCGGAAGAAATTGGCCAAACAGTAGGTGAAGAAGTACCTGATGTAGAACCAGTACAAGCAGAAGAAAAAATTGAAGAAAAAAAAGATAAGAAAGATAATAAAAAAGGAGTAATAATAGTTTTAATACTAATAGTATTACTGGCTACTTTAGGTTGTTTATACTTCTTTGTTTTAAACCCAAATCAGAAGAAAACTACTAAAACGGAAACTCCAGTTAAAGAAGTATATTCAGAATATCGTATGACCGGTAATGACCTACAAGCGTTTGATTTATATTTTTTACAGTTAGAAAATGTAGAAAAGAACAAAGTATATAGTCCCTTATCAATTAAGTATGCTTTAGAAATGCTTAGTGAAGGTGCAAAGGGAGAGACTAAGAAACAAATTGATGATATTATCGGAGAATATCAAGCAAACAAATATCCTAATAACAATCATATGAGTTTTGCTAATGCAATGTTTATTAGAGATAAATTTAAAGATTCAGTAAAAGAAGAATATATTACAAAGTTAAAACAAAAGTATAATGCTGAAGTTATACTTGATCCATTTGCTAGTCCAAAAAATATCAATGATTGGGTAAGTAATAAAACATTTAAATTGATTAATAATTTAGTAGAAGATGTTAGTCAAAATGATTTCTTCTTAATTAATGCTTTAGCTATTAATATGAATTGGAAAAATAGAATTCAAGCATCATCAGCTCAATTACCTGAAGGTATGTCTCAAATGGACTATGGAGTTAATTACATTCATGAAAAATATAGTGATTATGTAATGTATATAGAAGATGAGAGATATCCTGCAATGAAATTCAATGGTATTGATAATATAAAATCTGTTGAAGTAGCCGCAAGTTTCAATCATTATGATATTGTAAAAGACAAAGGTGAAGATAGTATTAGAAAAACTGTTGGGGACGATTATAAGAAATACTTACAAGAACATCCAGAAGAAGTAGGACCTTGTCCTTCAGTTGATGAATACTTAGATCAATATATGGAAGATATTGCTACAAATTATAAAAAATCAGATATTTCTACGGATTTCTATATAAGTGATACTGAAAATGAAAAAGTGTTTGCTAAAGATTTACAAACATATGAAGAAAAAACATTACAATATGTTGGTATTATGCCTAAGAAAGAATCATTAACTGATTATATTAAAAATACAGATGCTAAAAAACTATCTAAAATTATTAGTGAAATGAAAGAAGTAAAATATGAAAACTTCAAGGAAGGTGTAATTACTAATATAAAAGGTAATATTCCATTATTTAAATATGATTATGAATTAAAATTACTAGATGATTTGCAAGAACTAGGAATTGAAAATATCTTTGATATTAATAAATCAGATTTATCAAATATGTTAAATGGTGATAAGAGATTTATTGATAAAGCTATTCATAAAGCAAATATTGAATTCTCTAATGATGGAATTAAAGCTGCAGCAGCAACTGTAATGGGTGGTGCTGGAGCTGCACATGCATGTAATTATGATTATGAATTTGATGTACCAGTGGAAAAAATAGATGTTACCTTTGATAAACCATATATGTATGTTATTCGTGATAAAGATAGTGGAGAAGTATGGTTTGTTGGAACAGTATATGAACCACTAAAGAATAAATAAAGACTAGACTACTAGTCTTTATTTTTTTATACATTTATTGTAAAATATAAGTGTGGTGATTTTATGCATCTAACGTATAATGATAAAGATTATGAAGTAGTTGTTGAAAGAAAAAAAGGACAGAGAAATACTTATATACGTGTAAAAAAAGATTTAAAAATAACAGTAACTACTAATTACTTAACAAGTATGAGAGCAATCAATGAATTAATTAGAAATAATACTGATAAAATAATTGATATGATTGATGAACAAGAAACGAAGATTAAAAATAATACAGGTTTTCGTTATTTAGGAAAACAATATGTTGTTATATATAGTGATGAAAAGGGAATAAAATTTGTCGGAGATAAAGTTTATTTAAATCATGACTTTGATATTGATGCTTGGTATAAGAAACAAGCTAAAGAATTATTTCAAGTAAGATTAGATTATAATTATGAAAAATTTACTAAAAGTATTCCATATCCTAAATTAAGGATTAGAAAGATGACTAGTAGATGGGGAGTATGTAATGTAAGTACTCATATAATTACTTTAAATTTAGAATTAATAAAAAGAGATGTTAATTATTTGGATTATGTTATTGTTCATGAATTAAGTCATTTGATTCATGGAGATCATTCACCTAGATTTTGGAAATTAGTAGAAGATAATATGCCTAATTATAAAAAATATAGAAAAGAAATGAAGGAGTTTTAATGATTATTACTAGTTTAGAGAATAAGAAAGTAAAAGATGTTGTCAAATTACAAAGTAAGAAGTATCGTGATCTTACTAATGCTTTTGTAGTGGAAACAGAACACTTAGTAGAAGAAGCTAATAAATGTGGTATTGTTAAAGAGTTGTTTCTAGTGGAAGACGAATTTGTAGATAGTGATGATGTTAATTATGTAACTCCAGAAATAATGAAAAAAATGTCTTCTATGGAATCACCTAGTAATATACTAGCTGTGTGTGAGAAAAGTAATTCTAAAGAAATAATTGGTAATAAAATATTATTATTAGACGAAATACAAGATCCTGGTAATTTAGGTACTATCATTAGAAGTAGTGTAGCTTTTGGAGTAACTACAATTATTCTTTCACCAGATACAGTGGATTTATATAATCCAAAAGTAATAAGAGCTAGTGAAGGAATGTTTTGCCATATAAATATTATTACTATGGATTTAGAAGAGGCAATAAGCATTATTAAATCTAAAGATATAAACGTATATGGTACTAATGTTGTTAATGGAATAGATGTTAGAAATATAAATGATAATAATAGTTATGCATTAGTTATGGGAAATGAAGGTAATGGAGTAAAACAAAATATTCAAGAATTATGTGATAAGAATTTATATATTCCTATGAATAATAATTGTGAAAGTTTAAATGTAGGAGTAGCTTGTAGTATATTATTATATGAATTGGGTGAATAATATGAATAAAGTTTATATTGGTAAAATAGTATCTACTCATGGTATAAAAGGAGAATTAAAAATAAAAAGTGATTTTTCCTTTAAAGATAAAATCTTTGTAATAGGTAATAAGCTAATTATTGATAATAAAGATTATGAAATAAAAAGTTATCGTGTTCATAAAAATTTTGATATGGTTACTTTAGATAATTATCACGATATTAATGAAGTGTTATTCTTATTAAAAAAAGATGTTTATTTTGATAAAGACAATTTAGAATTGAATGATAATGAAATATTGGATGAAGATTTAATAAAGTATGATATCTTGACAAATGAAGGTAAAAAGGGAATAATAAAAGAAATTTTTATGGCTAGTCCTAGTAATAAAATATTACGAGTAAAGTTTGATCATGAGGTGCTAATTCCAATTAATTCACCTATGATTGTAAAAATAGATAAAGAGAATAAAAAAATAATAGTAGAATTAATAGAGGGTATGTAAAATGAAAATAGATGTTTTAACATTATTTCCAAATATGTTTGAAGGAGTTCTTAATGAATCAATCTTAAAGAGAGCAATTGATCTAAAAAAAGTAGAAATTAATTTAATTAATTTTAGAGATTATACTAAAGATCCTCACAATAAAGTAGATGATACTCCATATGGTGGAGGAGCTGGTATGGTACTTACTTGTCAACCAATCTTTGATTGTGTAAGAGATATAAAGACAGATGATTCTAAAGTAATACTATTAACTCCTAGAGGAACAGTATATAGTCAAGATATGGCTTATAACTTATCTAAGGAAAAACATTTAATACTTATATGTGGTCACTATGAAGGATTTGATGAGAGAATTAGATCTATCTGTGATATGGAAATAAGTATTGGAGATTATATTCTAACAGGTGGAGAAATACCAGCTATGACTCTAGTAGATTCAATTACTAGATTACTTCCTGGTGTAATTACTGAAGAAAGTTTTATTGAAGACTCATTTAGTAGTAATTTGTTAGATTATCCAACTTATACAAAACCAAGAGTTTATGAAGGAATGGAAGTTCCTGAAGTATTACTATCTGGTGATCATAAAAAGATTGAAGAATATCGTTATAATGAAAGTTTAAGAATAACAAGAGAAAAGAGACCGGATTTATTAGATAAGTAGGTGATGTTATGTATTCTGTGAGTGAGAAAGTGTCTAAAGGTAAAGTAATTGATACTATTAGTATTAATGGTTTTCCAATGGGATCAAATGATAAAGTTTTTAAAATTAATAATTGCAAAATTAGAAAGATAAAAATAGCTAATAAAAAACTAGCTAATCCTTTAGCTTCTAAAAAAGTAATGAAACAATATAATAAACTTATAGAATATTTAACGGAAGCTTTATTAGATGACGATGATGATGGAGAAACTTGTCGTATAGCTCTAAATCAAATTGAAAAATTTAGACTACAGATAAAGAATAAATACCGTGAATTTTTAAAACAAAAAGAACTAGAAAAAATGTCTAAACAACTAGTTTTATTAAAAAAAGAATTATTAAAGAAAGAAATACAAATAAGAGATAGCTATTTAGAATACATGGAGACAAACAAAAGGAGCAAATAGCTCTTTTTTAATTGAAAAAAGATATAAAAAAATATATACTTATAATATATAAGGTAGTGATTAGATGTTTAGTAGAAAATTTTCATCTAATATACGTAGAAAAAAAAGAATGATTATCTTAACTGTCATTCTTTTAGTCGTGTTTTTATCAACGGGTTATGCAGTATTTACTACCAATTTATCAATAGGTGGAACACTTAATGTATCAAAATATGATCATACTCTATATGGAGTATTAGAAAAAGCGGCTAAGAAGGGGATTTATGCTAGAGAATATACTGGTGCTCATCAAGATTCAATGGCTGGAGTAGGTACAGAAAAGATATATCATTGGTATGCACCTAGTACTACAGCTGGTAATACTTTAGCAAATGAAATATTAGATAAAAATAATGTTATATTTGCAGATCATTGTTGGCAAATGATAAGAACAACAGATACTGGTGGAGTAAAAATGGTTTATAATGGTGAACCAGAAAATAATCAATGCCTAAATACAAGAAGTAATCATATAGGATATGATTATAGAACAACACAATCAATGTCTACTACCTATTACTATGGAACAAGTTATACCTATGACTCTACAAATAATGTTTTTTCACTAGATGGAACAGTCACAACAGGTACAATACAACCAGGGCAATATACATGTAAACAAACAACAAGTACAGGAACATGTGCAACTCTATATCTAGTAGATACATTAAGTAGTGGCACAACCTATTATGTTTTACCATTAAATGGAAACTCTCACTATTCACAATTCGGGAAATTGCAATTTAATCAAAGTAGTGATTCACCTGCTTATGTAGGATATATGTATAATACAGTTTATTCAAGAAATGCAACAAGCTTTAATACTGAAACTATGCTTTCAAGTAGTTCATTAAGTACAACGTATTATTATGCAGATTCATATGACTATAATGATACTAATGCTAATAAGTATACATTAACAAATCCGTATCAAGTTTCATCAACAGATGATTATGCATCATTAGTAGGTAAATATACGTTTAGAAATACATCAAGTACATATTCAAGTACATTAATTTATTATATTGCTGCTGTAAATGGAAATTCAATGTATTATATACAATTATCTGCAGGTAATAATTTGGCTTATTATAATTATTCATATACATATGGTGATAGTTACACAGATAATGGAAACGGAACATATACGATCAATAACCCAACAACAATAAATAAAAGTGATTATTATAGTCACTACAATGCTATGAAAGATAAATATATTTGTAAAGATGCTACTAATAATACTTGTAGTGATGTTTGGCATAATAGAGATACTGCTATGACCGTTAAATCTTTTACTTATATTAAATCATCAGAAAAGTCTAAATTTTCAAAAGGATTCAATTATGATGCAGAATCCGGAACATATACTTTAAATAGCGATAATGTAACATTGTGGGATTATGCTAGTAGCGATAGTCTCACCAGTTTGAATACGCACCATTATACTTGCTTTAGTACTTCTACGGAGTGCTCAACTATTTCATATGTTTTTTACAGTTATCAGGGACAAGTATCATATATTAAAATAACAGGAGGTAAAAATGTAGAAGATGCACTAAATGAAATGTTATCAAATAATAACGTGAACCAAATAAATTCAACGATTAAAACAGGAATAGATGCTTGGTATAAGAAATATATGACAAGTTATACTTCTAAACTAGAAGATACAATATTCTGTAATGATCGAAGTATAAATGCGTTAAATGGATGGAATCCAAACGGAGGAAGTATATCATCATCTTTTTATTTAGGATTCAAAAATTCTCATGATGATAATAGTGATTTAAGCTGTACTAATATAACAGATAAATTTAGTGTATTAAATAGTAGTGCACAACTAATATATCCAGTCGGTTTATTAACATCCCCAGAAACATATTTATTAAATAATTCTAGTATTCGAAAAACAGGATCCCCTGCAGGTTACATTCTTATCTCGCCTAGCCTTTACGCTGCTCAAGCTTATGGGGTAATCATCAATTCAATGGGCGGTCTAGGTAAGGCCACCATCGATGGTGGGATTTATGGCGTTCGCCCTGCTATATCTCTAAAACCAGGAACTGAATATGTAAGTGGTACTGGTAGTATGGCTGATCCATATGTAGTAGATGTTCCTATGGGTACATTAACAATTAATTATAGGAGTGAGACAGGTACTGTTTTGCATGAACCTTTAGTTGTTACTTTACCAATAGGTGCAAGTTATAGTTATAAAAATCCAGTTATTCCTGGATATCAAACTGACGATGAATATACAACAGGTACATTAACTCTGCCAATTAGTAATCTTAGTGTTATTTATATTGTGCCTCCAGATAATCCGCCAATAATTGGTTAATAAAGAGAAAAGAACAAATTTTGTTCTTTTTTTTTAAAAAGTATTTTTTTATAAAAACAAATATGTTATACTTTTAATATCATGATGGGGTAGTAGGAAGATAGTGTGGTGATTAATACATGGAAAATAAGGATAAAAAGGCCAGTAAATTCAAATTTGCAGGTATTGATGATCAAGAAGAAGTTAAATCATCAGATAAGATTGAAGGATCTTTTAAAGAAATTCAAAAAAAAGAATTTGAAAACAAATCTTTAAAAGATTTAGTCGATGCTAGTATGCAAAAGCCAAGAAAAGTGCCTGCTCCTGAAGAGTTAGATAGAACTAAACATAAAGTTAAACGTAGTATGTATTTAAGCTTTGAAACTAGGGTGGCACTTAGAGTAGTTACTATCCTAATATTATTTGCATGTGCTTGTTACTTTATTTTAGAAGCGGTTAATTATGGTAAAAAAGAATTAGTTACTTATGATGAAATTACTGAAGCTAATTATAATGTATGTCAAAATACTAATAATTATTTTGATAGTAAATGTTTAGAAGAAGGATTAAAGTATAATCAAAGTACCTCTAATTTTATAAATATAGTATTTAAATATAATATGAATTATTCAAGAAATGTTCCTTATGATATAGCATATCATGTAGTCGCAATTACTAAGATTTATGATAAAGAAAATAATACTAAAGTGTTGTTTAAGAACGAAGATGTTTTAGTAGAAAGAACATCTATCAGTGATATTTCTGATCATATATTCTTTGATAATAATATTAATCTTGAATATAAACGTTATAATTCAATGGTTACTGAAAATGAAGCAAAATACGGAAAAAATTCTGAAGCTAGTTTGGAAGTTGTATTATATCTTGATACTGATGAAGAAGCAGTTAATGTTGCGTCAGTTACTATTCCATTAAATGAAAAGACTTTCTCAATTAGGAAGAGTGCTTTAAGTAATTTACAAAAAACTATGGAATTAGATAATAATACATGGAATAATTACAATACTATGTGTGCAGTTATTGCTTCTATCTTAATTATCTTATCGCTAATGATTCTTTATAGAACTACATTATTAGTATTAAAAGTAACTAATAATAAGAATAAATATGAAGAGTATTTAAATAAGATTTTAAAAACCTATGATAAAGTTATTGTTACTGCGAAGGATGGTTATGTAGTAGATTCTACTAAGAAGATTATTAAAGTAGCTGAGTTTAGTGAATTATTAGATGCTAGAAAGTTACTTGATCAACCAATTATTTATTCTAAAATTAATTCAGTTAAGAGTGAATTCGTAGTAGAGGATGAATCAAAAGCATTTAAGTATGTATTAAAAGATTCTGATTTATAAAAGGAAGATTAATAAATCTTTCTTTTTTCTTGATTTTTTCCCAAAATATGATATAATTTTATTCGTCTAGTGGGAATGATCCGCTGATTCTTAATTATGATCATTTGTAAATATATATAGAGAGGAGACTTAGAATATGAATGTTATAGACAAAATTAATGAAAAACAAATTAATCCTAATATTCCAGAGTTTCGTGTTGGAGATACTGTACGAGTAGATGTTAAGATCATCGAAGGTAAAAGAGAAAGAATTCAAGCTTTCGAAGGTGTAGTAGTTGCTCGTAAAGGCGGAAGCGTTAGTGAAACATTCACTGTACGTAAAATCTCTAGTGGTGTAGGAGTTGAAAGAACTTTCCCAATTCATTCACCAAAGGTTGCTGGAATTACTGTAGTACGTAAAGGTAAAGTTAGAAGAGCTAAACTTAATTTCCTTAAAGGTATGGTTGGCGGATATCGTATTAAAGAAAGAGGACAACAATAATAAGGCCAAGGCCTTATTTTTTGTTATGGGGTTAGATAATGGAAAAAGAAGAAACTAAAAAGAAAAATATTATTAAAGAATATTTGCCATATGTTTTAATAATTGTCTTAGTAATATTAATAAAAAGATATATAGTTTCACCAGTAAAAGTTAGTGGTACTAGTATGATGGATACTCTACATAGTGGAGATATAATGATTCTTAATAGTTCCGCTTATTACTTTGATGATATTAAACGATTTGATATTGTAGTAATAGATGAAGGCAAAGAATATATTATTAAAAGAGTAATTGGTTTGCCAGGAGAAACAGTAGAATATCGTGATAATAAATTATATATTAATGATAAGGAATTAAAAGATAGTTATGGTAATGGATTAACTAATGATTTTAAAGCAAAAGTTGGGAAGAATTCTTACTTTGTATTAGGTGATAATCGTACTAATTCTATGGATAGTAGAATTTTTGGGAATTTTAAAAAGAATAAGATTATTGGTAAAACCAATCTAACAGTTTTTCCATTTAAGCGTTTTGGTACAAAAAAATAGTAAATAAGAGTAGAAATACTCTTGTTTTTTTTGTATAATAAATAATAGGGTGAATAGTATGAATAATCGAATTTTATTTATGATTATTGATGATCAAGTTAAATACTTGACTGATGGTACTATGGATCATCGTGAATGGTATAACTCTTTAGGGTTAGATCCCAATAATTATGAGAATATAGTTAGAGGTTTTATCATTGATGGAAAAATAATCTTCTTTAAAGGAAGTAATTTTATTTCTGATAATGAGGTTATGAATGCGGCTAAAAGACATGCACCTGGTATAAGACTTTATTTAAATAATAATTATGAGGTATATTGTGGAATAGAAGCACATTCCTTAGGTGGTAAATGGGAACCTATTGTCAAGATAAATGATAATGAATTGACTGGTATAGTTCAAAAGAAAGAAGAACCTAAGAAAGAAGTGGTTCCTAAAGAAACAGGACCAGCTTTAGAGTTTAAAAATGATTATAATGATCCTAAATTTGTTAAAAGAGCTATTTTGGTTACAATAGGAGTACTAATACTTAGCTTGGCAATTAGTATTATAGGTTTTATTATAAATGATGGAGAATTAGACTTCTTAGATTTTATATTTACTATTGGAGAAGTCGCTCTATTAGTAATAACTATCATTGGTTATAAGAAAAAGAAAGAAACAGTAAAAGCAAGTGGTATATTAGCTGCTGCCCTGTTAGTATTTACATTTAATATATTTAATATTATTTTAGGTATTTTCTATTTTGTATTTAGTGTAGATCAAAACTATATTTTAAAAATAATTGAATTAATAAAAGGACTAATGAAAGGAAAAAAGGGTGAATGAAAAAGTATTTATATTTGGTAATTCCAGGAATAATTACAATTATTAAATGTTTACTGTTTGTCCCAGTACATGTTAGTGGTGGAATTGCTGGGTTAAACGAAGTAAAATATTTTCCAATTGTTTACTTGTTTGAAGATGCTGCATTATCAACAGATTGCGTGGATTGTATTTATACTACTTTACATACTAGTAGATTTATTCTTGAAGGTATTATAACTTTTTCTATTAGTTTTATATTATTATTAATTATTGTTAAATTAAAGAATAAGAAAAAAAGAAAGAAGGGTTAAAATGTATAAAGTTTACTATAACAAACAGATTAGTTCTAATTCATATGAAATGAAGGTAAAAGCTCCATTAGTAGTAGAAAATTGTATACCTGGACAATTTGTAATTGTAATGGCTAAGGAAGATAGTGAGAGAATTCCTTTAACTATTTATGATTATGATAAAGAGAAAGGTATATTAAAACTAATTTATCAAGTAATTGGTGCTTCTACTGAGGAATTAACTACTGTTAAAGATGAAATATTTAGTGTATCTGGACCGTTAGGTAATCCTAATGAAATATGTGCTAATCCTAAAGAATTTAAGGGTAAAAGAATTTGCTATGTAGCTGGTGGTGTAGGAATAGCCCCTGTTTATCCACAAGTTAAATTTTTGAATGAGCATGGTTTTAAAGTAGATGTTATTTATGGATCTAGAAATGTTGATTTATTATTGATTCGTAAAGAAATAGAAAAAGTGGTTAATAAAGTTAGTTATGCTACTGATGATGGTTCTTTTGGTACTAAGGGATTTGTTACAGATATTCTTAAGAAAAGAATTAAAGATTATGACATAGTAGTAGCTATTGGGCCAGTCATTATGATGAAAAATGTTTGTGATTTAACTAAAGAATATGGAGTTAAGACAATTGTTAGTATGAATCCACTAATGGTAGATGGTAGTGGAATGTGTGGGGCTTGTCGTTGTGAAGTAGATGGCAAACCTAAATTTGCTTGTATTCATGGCCCTGAATTTGATGGACATAAAGTTGATTTTTCTTTAGCAATGAAGAGAATGAATATTTATAAAGAAGAAGAAGCAATAAAATGGGAAGAAATGAAGAAAAGACTTGCAAAGGAGGTAGCTTAAGATGGAAGATAAGAAAGTAATTGGTAAATTACAATCTGCTAAAAAAAGAGTTACCAACTTTGAAGAAGTAGAATTAGGATATACTGACGAAGAAGCAGTAAAAGAAGCTAATAGATGTCTTCAATGTGTTAATCCTAGATGTATGACAGGTTGCCCTGTAAATATAGAAATACCACAGTTTATTAAAGCACTTCGTGAGGGGAATTTAAAAGAGGCTTATGAAATTATTTCTAAGTCATCTTCGCTACCAGCTGTTTGTGGAAGAGTATGTCCGCAAGAAAAGCAATGTGAAGCTATGTGTATAAAAGGTATGAAAGGCGAAGCAATTGCTATTGGTTCCTTAGAAAGATATGTTGCTGACCAAGCAATTATTAATGGATTTAATTCTGTAAAACCTGAAAAGAAAAATGGCAAGAAAGTAGCTATTGTAGGTAGTGGACCTGCTGGACTTACTTGTGCAGGAGATCTTGCTAAAGCAGGTTATGATGTAACTATTTATGAAGTGTTGCACAAAGCAGGTGGAGTATTAACTTATGGTATTCCAAGATTCCGTTTACCTAAAGAAATAGTTGAAAAAGAAGTTGAAAGCCTAGAAAAATTAGGAGTAAAAGTTCTAACAGATGTACCAATTGGAAATGCTTTAACAATTAAAGATTTACAAAAAGAATATGATGCTGTATTTATAGGTACAGGTGCTGGGCTTCCTAAGTTTATGGGAATAGAAGGAGAAGACGCTAATGGGGTTTTCTCAGCTAATGAAATACTAACTAGAATTAATTTAATGAGAGCTTTCGCAAAAGGCGCTAAAACACCAATTAAAGTACCTAAAAAGGCCTATGTAATTGGTGGTGGAAATGTTGCTATGGATGCTGTTCGTAGTTTAAAGAGATTGGGTGCAGATGCTCATATTATGTATAGAAGAAGTATGGAAGAATTACCTGCTCGTAAAATGGAAGTAGAACATGCAGTAGACGAAGGAATAGTATTTGATTTATTAAAAAATCCAGTAAAGATTTTAACTGATGAAGATAATAATATTACTGGTATGGAAATAGTTGATATGGTTCTAGGAGAACCTGGAGAAGATGGACGTAGAAGTGTCGTTGAAAAAGAAGGATCCAATCATGTTGTTAAATGTGATATGGTTGTAATGGCTCTAGGTACTAGTCCAAATCATGAAGCGTTAAAATATAGTGATATTGAGTTAAGTGATAGAGGATTAATAGTAGTAGAAGGTACTAAAACATCTTTAAAAAATGTTTATGCTGGAGGAGATGCAGTAACAGGAGCAGCTACTGTAATATTAGCTATGGAAGCAGGAAAAAATGCTGCTAAAGAAATAATGGAAAAATTATCATAATAGGAATACATAGTATTCCTTTTATGTTATTTAGTAGGTGATAATATGATGAATAGTATTATAGAACATGAAAGAAAAAGATTAATATTAAAGTATTCAATTAGATTCTTGTCCTTTTTAATGATAATCATTGCCTTTTTGTTAGTTACTAATAGGAGTAAATTTAGATTTATTGCTGAATTTGAAAAAGAACATTTCGCAGTTCATGAAGGAACTGTTTCTGGCATTCACTACAAAGTAGGAGAATTTAATGAATCATGTAATGAATATAATTCAGAAGAAAGTTTTGATTATACTAAAAGGGGTTATTATGTAGATAATACAAAAAATGAGTATCATATTATGCTTGGACAAAAGAGTTGTGGAGGATATGATTTATTTGTCACAAAGATAAAAAAAAGAGAAAAAAGAATTACAATAACAGTTAAGGAAGTAGGTCCAGGAGAAATAGCTCCTCAATGGATTACTTGTCCAAGTATAAAGATTACTTTTGATAGAAATCCAGGAGATATGGAAATTAGAGATACTAATGGGAATGTTTTTAATAAGTTAAATTAGGATTGAAAAAAAATACAATTATATTATAATTATATATAACTATGTTTAAGGAGATGTATTATGAACAAACAAGATATTTATAATTTGTTAGAAGAGAAAGGTGTATGGCACGAAATAGTAGAACATGAAGCTGTATGGAATATGGAAGACTTAGCTAAAGTAAAATTACCATATCCTGATGCTGATGCTAAAAATGTATTTGTTAGAGATGATAAAAAACAAAATTACTATTTAATTACTGTTAAAGATGATAAGAGAGTAGATTTAAAGAAATTTAAAGAAGATCACAATACTCGTAAATTAAGTTTCGTATCAGAAAATGATTTAATGGAAATATTAAATTTAATTCCAGGTAGTGTTTCACCATTTGGATTATTAAATGATAAAGAATGTAAAGTTAAGTTTTTCTTAGATAAAGCATTCACAGTTAATAAAGCTATTGTTGGTATTCATCCTAATGATAATACTGCTACTGTATTTGTAAAAGCCAATGACTTAATCGATATTATCAAAGAACATGGTAATGAAGTAGAAGTAGTAAAAATATAAAAGGCATTGACAAGCCTTTTTTTTAGTGATAAAATGCTTTTATTCGGGCAGAGATTAATTAAAAGTAGTATTAGTATCCTACTTAATAGAGAGCTAAGGGTTAGGTGGAACTTAGCAAGCGGTATTAATATGAATTACGAATTAGGAGTCGGAAGCGGTTTTGCGCGTTATAGCAATTAGAGTGTATGAATAAGTTCATAAATTAAGGTGGTACCACGGGTTTATCTCGTCCTTAGTTTATGAACTTTTTTTCATAGAAAAATGACAAAGGAGGAATAGATATGTCAGAAATTAAATTTTACAAACATGAACAAATTCCTATGGAAATGCATAAGGTTAAAATTGTTCAACAATTACATCTATTGCCAGCTGAT
>JAFRIS010000003.1 GCA_017432665.1 Bacilli bacterium | reverse complement strand
TATGAGAATAAAGCAAAGAAAAAAGAGTTAAATCGCCAGCCAGCAAAATAACTCTAGTGATATTATATCACTTCTTTGCTTTTTCTTTTTAATTTTTTACAAAAGAAAGGAAAAAACATATGAATTTATTTTATGAATTAATCAGCGATGATGCTGGAAAGAAATTAAAAAAAGAAAGACAAGCATGGGGAATGTCTAGAAGAAGATTAGCTAAATTAGTAAAAACAGATAAGGAAACAATTGAATATATCGAAAAAGGATATGTTTGTATGTTAGATTCTGATTTACTTAGAAGAATAAGTGAAACTTTAGATGTTAACATGTTTGATTTCTTTAAAAGAAAATTAACATTTAAAGAAATGTTAGCAATAGTATAAGGAGGAATATTTATGGGTAATTATTTACAAATGTTAAAAATCGAACATCTCGAAGGTGGAGGATATAATGTAGATTCTATTATTAAAGCGATTCAAACTTTTTCTTCTTGGGCTTTAAGAGTTGGAATTGCAGCAGCAGGTGTTTCACTAATTGTTGGATTTATTTTATATGCTGTTGTTGATGTCGATAGAAAAGCTCAAGTAAAACAAAGAATAATTCAAACAATGTTTGGTATTGTAGGAATTATTTTAGCAATATCAATTGTAAATCTAATCATTGATTTATTCTAGGAGGTGATTTGAATGTTATTAAAAGCATTAGATTTATTAAGAACTCTTGGATGGGCATTAGTACATTTTATTTATAATCTAATTGATTCATTATTTGATATTTTAAAAGGATTAAATGCTTTTGATATAATCAATTCTGTTTCTGGAGATAATAACTTTATTACATTCCAAAAAGGTGTAATAGCAATTGCAGTTACACTTTTAGGATTATTTGCAATAAGTAGATTTGCTAAAAAGATAATTGATCCTGATGAGGGATTAAGTTCTAGTGGAATAGTAAAAGAAATTGTTAAATGTGGAGTACTTATAATTATGAGTACTTTTTTATTTGTACAAGCTTCTACATTTTCAATAAAACTTGCTGGATTTACATCTAACATATTTTCAAATAATAATGTAACTATATCTGATTCTATGTTAACAATGTTTATTGATTATTCAGAAGGATATAAAGAATGTGATGATTTTAAAGGTGAAGATATTGCAAAAAATGTTTCAAATGGAAACTTTAATGCAAAAGAAATGTATAACGATAAATATGTAACTTCAAAAAGATTTATCTTACCAGATAAAAAAGATTATAAGTATAAAATTAATTGGATAATGGCTGTAATAGTTGGAGGATTCTTCTTATATTCATTATTCTTCTGTGGAATGATGTTAGCAAGAAGACAAATAGAATTTTTATTCCTATTTGTAATTAGTCCAATTATATTTGCTACTTCAATTGGAAATAAAGAAAGAAGAAGTGCAGTTGTTCAACAATTAGTTTCATTAATGTTGCAAGGTGCAGTTATAATGCTCATTATTTCTTTAACAGCTATTGTAATGGGACAAATAAATAGTACAACATTCTTTAGTAATACATTTAAAGATATTGTAATTAAGTCAATCATGTATATTGGTTGTGGTTCATTCTTACTAACTGGATCTCAAGTAGTAAATAAGTTTATTGGTGGAAATGTATCTGCTAATAGTGGAAGAGAACAATTAATGGCTATGATGGGATTTGGTCAAGCAATGGGTGGAATAGCTTCAACAGCCGGACTTGGAGTTGCAGGTGCAGGATTAATGGGAGCTGGAGCTTTAGCAAAAGGTGGAGATGTAGTTGGCTCTAAAGTTGGTAAAGCTGGAAATTCTGCTCTAGGAAAAGTAGGACAAGCAGTTTCTAATTTTGGTTCTAAGATGGGTGGCAAAGATTATACATCTGGTGGAATTGGAAGTAATTTAAAATTTATGGGAGATTATTTACAAGCTTCATCAATGTCTAAGAGTGGAAATGCTGGAAATCAAAGATCTAGTAAACTATCTAGATTTGGATCTGGAATGATGAATGCAGGAAAAGAATCAATGGCTCAAGCAATGTCTAATGTAATGCCATCAAGAAGTATGTATAGAAGAAGATACAGAGGGAGAGATGATTAATGTATATAACAGTACCAAGTATTAAAAAGACTCTAGGAAAATATATAGAGATGAAAGATTTATACATAGGTCTTCCTATGTTATTTTCATTTTTACTATTATTTTCTTTTTCGAGTCATAAATTATTTTCGTTATTATATTTAACAATTTGTGTTTTTCTTATGTTACCAGTTAAGGTTTCAAAGAAAAATAGAATGTATAAAGTTGTAGCTCTTTTCTTTAGATATATTACCAGATGTAAAGAGTTCGCTTATAAAAGAAATGGAGATGAGGTAGATTGGAAAGAAAAACTAAAGATGAAAAAAATCTAAAAAAAGCAAAAAAGATTGATTCCAAGACAAATAGAAAATATTCATCTAAAGGTCAAATGAAAAGAAGAATTAAAAATTCTAAGACAGTTACTAATGTTAAAGAAATTGGTGATGATGGATTAATCTATTTAAAGTCTGGAGAAGTTGCAACATTAATTGAAGTAAAAGCTATCGATTTATCTCTAACAAGTAATCATGAAAAGAATCTTTTCTTTTCTATGTTAAAAGCATTATATCAAGTACCTAATTTAAATTTAAAATGTTATAAATTAAATGAAAAATTAAACTTAAATGCTAATAAAGTTAGTTTAGATAATAAGATAGAAAAATTTCAAGATGATGAAGGTAAGAAATTATTATTAGAGGAATCAAGAAATTTAATTGATGATCTAGAAGAGAAAAACTTTACTGTATCAAGCAAATACTTTTGGGTATTAATTGCAAAAGATACAGCAGTATTAAATAAACAATTAGATGAGATAGAAGATATAACTTTAAATATTGTTCCAAGAATTTATATTGAAAGTGTAACTAACAAATTAGAAATATATAAGTTCTTATCTAATTTATATTTAACATCTAATTCATTAGATGAATTAGTATGGAGTGATTTACCAAGTTTGGTAAGCCCAATGAATATGTCTGAAAGAACAGATAGAATTAAATTTGATGATAAAGAATTTCAAATTTTAACTGTTAAAAATGTTCCACCGTTTGTTAGTGAATTATTTTTTGAAGATATATTCAATTACCCAGATGTTAGAGCTTCAATAGGAATACAAGAATGTATTACTCAAGAAGAATTAATTAGATGGGTTAATTCACAATATCAGTTTTTATTAACTGATAGAAATACTACTAAAAAATTAAGCGATGCTACTGAGTTAGATACTCAAAAAGAAAACTTTCAAGCTTTAATGCAAGATATTAAAAATGGTGATGAAAAGATAAAAGAAGTTTCGCTTATTTTAATAGTAGAGGGAGATAAAAAACATAGAGAAGAAGTAATAAGAGATTTAAAAAGAATAGCTGATTCATATCAAATTAAATTAGAT
>JAFRIS010000023.1 GCA_017432665.1 Bacilli bacterium | reverse complement strand
GGAAGTGGCTCAACTTGGTAGAGCACTTGGTTTGGGACCAAGGGGTTGCAGGTTCAAATCCTGTCTTCCCGACCATTTTTTTTTATAATTTTTTAATTTCGGGAAGTGGCTCAACTTGGTAGAGCACTTGGTTTGGGACCAAGGGGTTGCAGGTTCAAATCCTGTCTTCCCGACCATTTTATTTAAGCGTTAGATTTAATGCTTTTTTTTTGCAATTTTTAGTAAAAAATAATTGCAAAAATACAACTGTCAAATTATAATATAATGTAGTCTTAAATTACATATAGAAAGAACTAGAATGGTGAAGCATATGATAGGAAAATATAAGAGTACAATTAAATCCAATTCAAAAAGACTATTAGCTTATGAATTTTTTTATGTGCTTTTAGTAAGTTTAATTACTACACCTACAGTAGTTTACTTATATAATTTAATAATAAAAAAGCAAACAATTTCTCTGACAGGAATTTTTATACTTTCATTATTACTTAGTTTTTCATTATTGTTATTATTATTTAATAAAGTTAATTTAATTACTATTCTAGATAAATCAAAACATAATTATAAAATAAAATTTAGGGAAATTATAAAAATATCATTGAATAAATTTCCTAATCTTTTCAGTAAGAAAAACTTTTTGTTGATCTTACTTTATGTGGTTTATTTACCATTCTTATATCTAGACCTAATTGGATATTATGTGATTAAATCTTTAGAATATATAAATATTAATAATAATATAATAATTCTTATTGGAGTTATATATGTAATAATAATTTTGTTATTATCAAAGTATCTATATGTTTGGCACTATGCAGTAATTGAAGACAAGAACTTTAAATCAGCCAAGAATAATAGTAAAAAACTAATTAAGAATAATTTGGTAGGAGATCTTAGCCGTATACTCTTAGTTCAATTGGGGATACTACCTATCATAGTATTGATGATAATTATGTATAATCAAATAGTGATAACCCATTCGCTATTAACTAATAGCGGAATTATTAATTCAATTATTTGGTTACTTAATATCTTAGTATTAACTATTTATATTGTTTTAGTTAATACATCAATTAGTACAATGTTTTATACTAATAAAAAAGAAAAAAATGAAAGAATTAAACAGATTAAAAATTCTAAAACTAATAAAATAAAACTAATCTATAAACCTATTGCTTTTACGTATATTGTATTTGTGACTATAATAAGTATTAATTACATGTACCACGAACTTATTGTTGAAAAAAGATTAATAAATAAAGTCGAAATAACAGCACATAGAGGAGCTAGTATTAATTATCCAGAAAATACGATATTATCTTTTGTAGGAGCTAAACAAGAAAAAGCAGATTGGATCGAATTAGATGTTAGACAAACAAAAGATAAACAAATAGTTGTTTATCATGATGATAGTTTAAATAGAATAGGTATTGATAGATATATTAGTGACATGACTTATGAGGAATTATCTAATATTGATTATGGCAATTATTTTAATACAAAATATTCAAATGTAAGAATACCGCTATTAGTTGATGCGATAGAATTTGCTAAAAGTAATAATATAAAATTAAATATCGATTTAAAAACAGTAAATCAAGAAGATGATCTTGAAAGTAGTGTCGTTGAATTAATTGAGAAATATAATTTTGTTGATTCTTGTGTAATCACAACACCAAGTTATAGGAAAATTAGAAATATTAAGAGATTGAATCCAAATATAAAAACAGCTTACTTAGCTTATGCACCTAGTGAAAGTCTTATTAATTTAAGTGATGCTGATGTTATATCAATGAATATTATGGCTATAAATAATTATATTGTTGATTTGATTCATAAAGCCGGAAAAGAAGTATATGTTTGGACTATCAATGATGAAACATCAATAAAAGAAATGATTTCTTTGAATGTGGATAATATTATTACTGATAATGTTTTATTAACTCAAGACTTAATAGAACAATGGACTGAAAAAATAAGCAACTAAATGTTGCTTTTTTTGATATAATAATATTGGAGATGGTAATATGAATGAGTATAAATTCATTGCTTTAATTCCAGCTTATCAACCAGATGAAAAATTAATTACTTTAGTTGAAAGACTAAAAAAAGATAAATTAGAAATTATAGTAGTTGATGATGGCAGTAATAAAAAAACTCAAACTATCTTTAAAGAAATTGAAAATAAATGTTATGTTATTCATCATGATGTTAATAAAGGAAAAGGTAGGGCTATAAAAACAGGATTAGAGTTTATTAAAAATAACTATAATGGTAAATATATAGTTATTACTCTTGACTGTGATGGTCAACATACTACTGAAGATGCGATGAAGTTATTTAATTATAATAGTAAGCATCCTAAAACATTAGTCCTAGGAAGTAGATCTTTTGATAAAGATGTACCGCTTCGTAGTATGCTTGGTAATACTATTACTAGGCATGTCTATGGTTTAGTTACAAAAGTTAATATTAATGATACACAAACAGGTCTTCGTTCTTTTTCAAATCAATTAATTGATGAAATGCTAGAAATACCAGGAGAAAGATTTGAATATGAAATTAATGTCTTACTACAATTAGCGAAAGAAGAAGTTCCTATTAAAGAAATAGAAATAGAAACTATTTATCTTGATAATAATTCTGGCTCACATTTTAATGCATTTAAAGATTCCTTTAAAATATATAAAGAAATATTGAAATTTTCATTGTCATCATTATCATCATTCATATTAGATGTTATTCTATATACTATTTTCTTAAATGTTTTTTCTTCAATTAGATGGAGTTTACAATTAGCTAATATTATAGCTAGAATACTTAGTGCAACTTTTAATTTCTTTGTAAATAGAAATTATGTTTTCAAGCATAAAAAAAGTTTAAAGAAAGCCATTATTCATTATAGTTTACTAGCTATTTTTATTTTAACAGTTAATACAATTCTATTAAGTATTCTAGTTAATAGCTTACTAATAAATAAGATAGTTGCAAAAGTGTTAGTCGAATTTACTTTGTTTATTTTAAGTTATATTGTTCAAAGATATTTTGTTTTTAAAAACAAATAAAAAGAAGGATTATATCCTTCTTTTTTTAATATGATTTTCCCCAGATAACCATGTGTTTAGCTTCTTTGCCACAGAAGATACACTTATCAGCCAGATGCTCTTGTTCAGCAGGGATACAACGAGATCCACATCCACCAGTACGATATTTGATTTCATCTTCACAATTTTCATCGCCGCACCACATAGCTTTAATGAATCCTATTTTATTATTAGCTAAATCAATCATTTCATCCATAGTAGTTGCTTCATAAATATGACTCTCTAAGAATTCTTTTGCAGTATTGAACATATCGTTTTGAATATCTTCTAAAATCTTAGGCATTTTCTTAGCTAAGTCTTTAATCTTAACAGTAATCTTTTTACGATCATTTCTTCTAACTACTACAACTTCACCTTTTTCAATATCTTTAGGACCCATTTCAATACGAGTAGGGATACCTAACATTTCTTGCTCAGCGAACTTGAATCCTGGACTCTTTTCAGAATCATCTAATTTAACTCTAATTCCAGCTTTTCTTAAAGCTTCTAAGACTTTATTAGCTTCTTCAAGAACTCCTTCCTTATGTTGAGCAATTGGAATTATCATTGCTTGAGTAGGAGCAATTCTAGGTGGTAATACTAAACCTGAATCATCACCATGAACCATTATTAAAGCTCCAATACTTCTAGTTGATAATCCCCAACTTGTTTCATAACAACTATGCATTTTATTTTCTTTATCTAAATATTTAATATCAAAGGCATCAGGGAATCCTGAACCAAAGAAATGTGAAGTAGCTGATTGTAAACTCTTACCATCATGCATCATTGCTTCAAGTGTGTAAGTATCTTCAGCTCCAGCAAACCTTTCACTATCTGTTTTCTTTCCTCCAAATGTAGGAATTGCTAAATCCTCAGCAAGACAATCTTTATAAACTTGATACATTAATAAAGTTCTTTCTTCTGCTTCTTCATAAGTAGCATGAAGTGTATGTCCTTCTTGCCATAAGAATTCACGACTTCTTAAGAATGGTCTAGTAGTCTTTTCCCATCTAAGAACTGTATTCCATTGATTCCAAATTAATGGTAAATCACGATAAGATTTAACCATCTTTTCCCATAAATCACAGAATAGAGTTTCAGAAGTAGGTCTAATACACATTCTTTCCTCTAATTTTGAGTTACCACCTTCAGTTACCCAAGCAACTTCAGGAGCAAATCCTTCAATATGTCTAGCTTCTTTTTTTAGAAGACTTTCTGGTATAAGTACCGGTAGGTAAACATTCTCCACACCAGTGTCTTTAAATCTTTTATCTAAAAGATTACGAATGTTTTCCCATATGGCATAACCATTCGGCAAATAGTTCAAACATCCTTTTACACTAGAATAGTCACATAATTTTGCTTCTCTAACAACATCTGTATACCATTGAGCAAAATTTTCATCTCTCGATGTTACTTTTTGAACAAATTTATCATTTGCCATAAAAAATCTCCTCTCTTTTTTTCAATATACTCCATTTTAACATAGACAAAAATCAAAATCAATTAAAATGCTAGTATTCTTTTTAAATATTTGCTAGAATATAATAAGGTGATGCTATGGAAAAGGAAGTATTCATAAAATATGTTAAAGCTCTTAGTAGATATGAAAAATTATCTAAAGAAGAGTTTAGTATTTATTCAAATACTGAAGAAGTTCATGCTATTACTGAATTACGAAAACTAGTAGAAGAAAATTCTGATTTAATGAACTTGTTAAAAAAGATTCATAAATCACCTGATGATAAAAGAATAGAAATTGTTAATGAATACTTTTCTAAAGATGAGAAAGAAAGTACAGAAGAATACTCTACTAAAACAGTTAAATATGATGTTATAAATAGTGTTTTATATGTAGCTATTGCAACTACAATAATTTTACTTATTTGTTTAATATACTATGTATTAAAATATTATGCATAAAAAAAGGAAGAGTCACTTCCTTTTTTTATTTGTTTGATAATCTAAAAAAATTAATTGAAGGTCTACAGAATAGTCTAAAGCCACTCTTAGTTCCTAAACCACTGGAAACATATAGTTTTGCATTATTAACTTCATAATAGTCTTGATCATATTTTTTAGCACCATTTACTTTAAATAAAGAATACTTTGTAAAAGGAACTCTAATATTACCATTATGAGAATGTCCTGCTAGAACTAAATCCGCTTGATAAATATCATCGATTGCATCAGGTTCATGTAATAGAGTAATTGTATAAATATTACTAATATGATTAGGATCTTTAAAATAACTAAAAGCTTTATCTATATCTTGATTTTTATTTAGAGAATTAACACCTATTAGTAGAATAGGATTTTCATTAGAGTTATATATTAAATCATATTCATCTCTTAAAATACTAAAATCACTTTGATTAAATATTGTAGCAATTGCTTCGGTGTCTTCATCTCCTAAAATAGCATATTTTCCAATACTTGCATTAATATTTTTAAAATTATTAATTAATTTTTCTTGTTCCTTAGATTCTAATTTATAATTCTTATTGATTAAGTCTCCAGTAAATACGACAATATCAGGTTTTCTTTCATTAACTAAGTTAACTACTTTTTTTACTTCTTCATCAAACATAGTACTTCCATAATGAAGATCACTCATTTGAATAACTTTTAAACCATTAAAATTATCAGGGATTTTTTCATTAACAATTCGATATTCACGTACTCCTACTTTAACCGTTGAAATATAGGTAGTATAAGTAAAGAAAAGTGCTCCTAGAATAATAAAGATAAGTAATAATTTAATAACTACTTTTATAACTTTTTTAGTATTTTCTTTATTACTTTCATGGGATACTTTTTCACGAATATCTTTATTAAGTTCTTCGCGTGTCATATTATCACCAACTATAGTGTATCATATTTTTTAAAGAATGTAAGAAATCTGTGCAAAAAACTTTATCAATTAATGACAATTATGATAAAATAATTTTGGTGATTAATATGAAATATGATGTTGCGATTATAGGAGCAGGACCAGCAGGTTTATTTGCTGCTTATGAACTTATTACAAAGAATAAGAATTTAAAAATAGTTTTAATTGATAGGGGATCTAATGTTAAAAATAGAGTTTGTCCAATGAATCAAAAGAAAATACCATGTCAAAATTGTAATCCATGTGCTATTCTTTCAGGATATGGTGGGGCAGGTACTTTTTCTGATGGAAAACTTAACTTTATTCCTAAATTAGGTAAATCTGATTTAACTAAATATATGTTAGAATCAGAAGCTTATCAATTAATAGATGAGACTGAAACTATTTTTACTAAATTTGGAATGGATGCTGAAGTATATCCATCTAATATGGATGAGGCAGAATTAATCAGAAAGAAAGTAGCTATTGCTGGAGCTAAATTATTAGTTATTAAACAAAAACATCTAGGTAGTGATCATTTACCTAAATATATTCAAGATATATGTGATTTCTTAGAAGATAAAGGTGTTACTCTATTAGATAGATGTGATGTAAAAGATATTAAGACAGTTTCTAAAGATGAGCATATTCTTTTCTATACTAAAGGAAATAAAGAATCAGAAATAACTTCTAAATATGTAATAGTTGCTCCTGGTAGAACTGGTGCTAAATGGATTCAGGAATACTCTGATAAGCATAAAATTCCATATCTATCTCAAAGTATTGAGATTGGAGTTAGAGTAGAAGTAAGAAAAGATATTATGGAAGAAATAACTAATGTTATTTATGATCCAACTATCTTTATTAAAACTAAAACTTATGGAGATGAAGTAAGAACATTCTGTACTAACCCTGGTGGATTTGTAGCAAAAGAAAATTACTATGGATATATTTGTGTCAATGGACATGCTTTAAAAGAGGTTAAGAGTAATAATACTAATTTTGCTTTTATTTCAAAAGTTAATTTAACACAACCAGTTACTAATACAAGACTTTATGGCGAAAGTATCGCAAGAATTGCCAATGTTTTAGGAGACGGAAAACCAATTATTCAATCTCTTAAAGATTTAAGAAATGGTAGAAGAAGTGAATGGCATCGTATTAATAAAGGATTTATTGAACCTACATTAAAAGATTGTGTTGCAGGGGATTTAGCCTTAGTAATGCCTCATCGTATTATTACTAATATTTTAGAGGGATTAGAGACACTTGATAAAATAATTCCTGGTGTTAATAATGATGATACTTTGCTTTATGGACCAGAAATTAAATTCTTCTCAAATGAAATAGAAACAAATAATAAATTTAAATTAGAAAAAGATAATATTTATTTCGTTGGAGATGGTGCTGGTAAAGCAGGAAATATAGTTACAGCTGCAGCTACTGGTTTAGTTGCTGCTAGAGATATTATAGAAGGGATGTAAACATGAAGAATAAAACATTAATTATAATAGGAATTATTGTTGTAGTAGGATTATTAATAGTCGCAACATTACTTCCTGCTAAAGAAAAGAAAGAGGAGAAAGTAAAAGTGGATTTATTAGGAATTAATTATGAAGTAGACGGAAATGAATCTCAATTAAACTTTGGTGATACTAATCCTGTAGTTGCTATGAATATTGCAAGGTATGGTTCAATAGTAATGGAATTATATCCATCTGTTGCTCCAAATACTGTTAATAACTTTATCTCATTAGTAAAAAGCGGTTTCTATGATAACAATACATTTCATAGATTAGTGCCGGGATTTGTTTTACAGGGTGGAGATCCAAACGGAATTGGTTCCGGTGGACCAGGTTATACAATTAAAGGTGAATTTACTAACAATGGTTTTAAAAATGATTTAAAACATGACCAATGGGTAATATCTATGGCTAGAGCAACAGAGCCTGATTCAGCAGGAAGTCAATTTTTTATCTGTTTAGATACTGCTAGTAATTTGGATGATAATTATGCTGCTTTCGGAAAAGTAATTGCTGGTTTTGATGCTATTAAAACTATAGAGGCAAATGAAGTAGTTGCAGATAAAGAGTCTGGAAAACTACTAACCAATTTAACCATAAAAAAAGCTCTAGTTGATTTAAAGGGAAAAGAGTATCCAGAAGTAGAAAAGATTAGTGAGTAATCACTAATCTTTTATTTGTTTAACAACTTGATCTGGTTGTAAAGATAATTTGAATTCTTTAGTAGATTTCATTTCACGATAAGAAACTCCGCAAACATCGAACATTTTCTTAGAAGCGATTGTTGAATCACTATCTTTATATTTATCGGATAAATATATAACTTCTTTAATACCGCTTTGAATTATTCTCTTAGCACATTCATTACAAGGAAACAAATCAACGTAAATTCTGGCTCCTTCAAATTCTTTTTTGTAGCCACGATAATTATCAATTGCATTAGCTTCAGCATGACAAACATACATGTATTTAGTTTCTAAAGGATGACCCTCACGAGCCCAAGGAAAATTATCATCTTCAAAACTATTTGGAGCTCCATTATAACCACAGGATAATACACGATTATCATTACTTACAATACAAGCGCCAACTTGGGTATTAGGATCCTTACTTCTTCCGGCAGTTAATTTAGCTATTCCCATGAAATATTCATCCCAAGATAAATAATCAATTCTTTTTTTAACACTACTCATAGACAACCTCCTAGTAGATAATAATATACTAAAATTAATAAAATGTCTATTAAAAATATTTATATAGATTGACATATGTATAAAATTATGTTATAATATGTCCACATTTGATGATACTTTGTATATTTCAAGTGTGGGGGTTCGGTATGAAATATATGAGAGGTTTGGTACTAGCGATACCATTAGTTTTAGGTGTAGTCGGATCTAATATATCCGATGTTAAAAATATAAATTCATATAAAGGGGTTTACTATGATAACTTTAATTATACTGATAATGTTACATTTAAGAGAACAGAAGGCTTAAATCTTGATTATGATGCGAGTTTAAGACAAGTTGGAGATTACTATGAAATAATATTTGATGTTATTAATGATTCAAATGTAGATGTTGAAATAGCAAATTTTAAATGTAATAAAGATAATTCATATATTGACTATGAATTAACTTATGAAAATGGCAAAGAAATTAAGACCGGAGATATTATAAAGAAAGGTCAAAGTAAAAAGATAAAATATTATGTTCATTATAAAAATCCAATTGAAGAAGATAATTATCAATTTGATTCTAGTTTTTCAATTGATTATGAGCAAGTATTATAAATAGGGGGAGTATAAATGTTAAATAAAAGAGAAAGAAAAGTAATAATTATTTTAGATATTATAGAAATATTATTACTATTAGTAGCTTTAATTGTTTTTACTAGTATTTTTAAATTAGTAGAAGAACCTATGAGATATTTATTCTTATTAGGTGATGCTTATGTTATTTATTCTTTTTCTAAAACATTAAATAATTTAGAAGAATTAATTAACAAAAAAGAAAAGAAACAAACTACTAAAGGAATTACTGAAGTATCTATTTAAGAAATCAAAAGATTTCTTTTTTTATTTATTGACAATAGTTAAAAAAGAAGTTATATTTACTACATAAGTGCGATGACGGGTGTGGAAAGCCTACCAGCAGTATGAAACAAAGCTGATTCTTCTAGAATAAGTAAGGTGGAACCGCGGGTATTACTCGTCCTTACAAAATTCTAGAAGTTTTTTATTTTTTAGGAGGTAATTATGAAAGATTTAACAATGGAAAAAATAGTTAATTATTGTAAACAATATGGATTTGTTTATCAAGGATCTGAAATCTATGGAGGATTAGCTAATTCATGGGATTATGGTCCATTGGGAAAAGAAATCAAAGAAAATATTAAAAAAGCCTGGTGGAAGAAGTTTATCCAAGAAGAAAGAAATAGTTTTGGATTAGATGCAGCAATTATCATGAATCCAGAAGTATGGGTAGCTAGTGGACATGTAGCTAGTTTTGCTGATCCATTAATTGATTGTAAAAGCTGTAAGAGTAGACATAGAGCAGATAAGTTAATAGAAGACTTTACTGAAGGAAAAGAAACAGGAGATGGATGGGATAACAAGAAGCTAGAAAAGTATATAGCTGATAACAAAATACCATGTCCTAAATGTGGAAAAAGTGATTTTACTGGTATTCGTCAATTTAATCTATTATTTGAAACTCATATGGGTGTAACCGAAGATAGTGCTTCTAAAGTATATCTAAGAGGAGAAACTGCTCAAGGGATCTTTGTTAACTTTAATAATGTCTTAAGAAGTGGTAGAGCAAAAATACCATTTGGTATAGGACAAATAGGTAAGGCTTTTAGAAATGAAATAACTCCAGGCAACTTTATTTTTAGAACACGAGAATTTGAACAAATGGAATATGAATTTTTCTGTAAACCAGATACTGATTTAGAATGGCATACTTATTGGAAACAAAAATGTTTAGATTTCCTAAAAGATGTTGGACTAAGAGAAGAAAACTTAAGATATCGTGATCATTCGCCTGAAGAATTATCATTCTATAGTAAAGCAACTACAGATATTGAGTATAAATATCCAATGGGTTGGGGAGAATTATGGGGAATAGCTGATCGTACTAATTATGATTTATCTGTTCATGAAGAACATGCCAAAACTGAATTAAGATATTTAGATCCAGAAACTAATGAAAAATATATTCCTTATGTTATTGAACCAAGTGTTGGAGTAGATAGATTATTTTTGGCAATTCTATGTGATGCTTATGACGAAGAAGATCTTGATGGAGATACTAGAGAAGTATTACATATTGCTCCTAGCCTAGCTGCTTATAAAGTTGCTGTATTACCATTGGTAAAGAAGTACCACAGTGAAAAAGCTATGGAAGTTTGGAATGAATTATCTAAGCAATTCATGACAAGCTATGATGAATCTGGATCCATCGGTAAAAGATATCGTAGAAGTGATGCTATTGGAACTCCGTTCTGTATTACTATTGATGATGAAACCATTAATAATGGAACAGTTACAATTAGAGAACGTGATACAATGAAACAAGAAACAGTTGAATTAAGTAAAGTAGTTGATTACATAAAAGAAAGAATTAAATAATAATTCTTTTTTTGTGTAAAAGTGTCAAAAAAAAATAACAAAACAATTGAAATTACAAAATCTTTATAGTAAAATTAATTTATAAAATAGGAGGAAAATAAAATGGAAAGAAATAACAAGAAAAGAAAAAAGGTATTGAGTGTATTAGTATTATTACTTTTAGTATTAGGAATTACAATTGGTTATTCTGTACTATCACAAACATTAAATATTCAAGGAACATCTTCAGTTGGAGGTTCAACTTGGAATGTACATTTTGAAAATGTACAAGTTGATCCAGATAGTGTTAGTGGAACTAATGTAACAACTGCACCAGTTGCATCAGGAACAAATACAATTTCACTTTCATATAATGTAACACTTAACCAACCTGGTGATTTTTATGAGTTCACCGTTGATGTAAAGAATGGTGGAAGCATTGATGCTAAGTTAAATGAAATACCTACTATTACAGGTCCAACACCTGCACAAGATGTATATACTAATGCTATATTTGTTAATAGTGATGATACTCCTGTAGTTGCAGGACAAACACTTGCAGCGGGAGCTAAGAGAACTTATAAAGTGCGCGTAGAATTTGATTCTAATGTTAACGCTTCTCAATTACCAACAGTTGCTCAAACAGTACCTTTCAATGTTAGTATGGAATGGGTACAAGCATAGTATTAAAAAATATATAATACAAAGTAACTACTGCAAAGTAGTTTCTTTGTAATTATGTATGTCTATTATTGCGATAGTAGGCGTATTTAATTACAAAGAAGAGAATAAATAGAGGGAAAATATGACAAAGAGAAGTATAAAAAATATTATTCTATTATTTCTACTTGTTGCATATATAGTTGTTTATAAATTATTTATATTTAATAACTATATGAAAATCTCAGAAATGATAAGTGTCTCTTTTCTAGCTCTACTTCTATGTATTTCAATAGCTTTCTTAGGTTTTAGAAGAAGTAAAAATAATTATATGAGTCAAAACGTTTCTCAGATAGTATTGATTTATTTGCTGATTACATTTGCACTCATGTATGGATTAGGATTATTTACAGGATTTTTACAAAATGCTTATTCAATGTCAGCAATTAATCTTATAAATAATATTGTTGCTCCAATACTGATAATTGTTTTAGTAGAAATGCTTAGATACGTCGTAATATGGGCTAATAGAGATAAAAAAAGATATATTGTCTTATTTACAATAGCACTTACTATTTTTGAAATTGCAATTGGAGTTAGAAAAATACCATTTGATGATTATGAAGCATTATTTAGAATGAGTGCTACTATTATAATTCCAGCAATTATTAAGAATGCAGTCATGAGTTATTTATGTTACCATGTTGGGTATAAAATACCACTAATGTATAGATTGGTTATGGATGTTTATATTTTCATAGTACCAATTGTTCCAAATTATGGAGAATATCTACAATCATTAATTTTGGTAACATTACCAATTGTCATATATATAAGTGCTTTCTCATTAATAGATGAAAGAAATAAGAAAGTTGAGCACATCTTTACTAAAACTAATTTTACACTACTAGATATACCAGTAGCGATAATAATATTAGTTTTAGCTTGTTTAATATCTGGATTCTTCCCACATTTTATGATAGGAATAGGTTCAGAATCAATGAGTCCTAAGATTAATAAAGGCGATGCTGTAATAATTGAAAAATATAATCAGAAAAAAGAATTAAAAAAAGGACAAATAGTTGCTTATAGAAGAGATAAGCGATTAATAGTTCACAGAATTGTCGAAGTAGGAAAAAAGAATGGAAAAACTGTTTATGTAACTAAAGGTGATGTTAACAAGAGCGTTGACTCCCAAGTAGTATTACCTAAGGATATCAAAGGTATAGTAAGAGTAAGAATTCCATTAATTGCTTATCCTACAGTTTGGTTAAGTGAATTATTCTATGGTTAGGAGTGATACAATGAAGAAATATCTTAAAGGAATATTATTCATAGTTGGAGCTATTATATTAGTTGTTATTGGTTTAGCAATAAAGAATACTGATTTTTCTGGATATGCAGTATTATGTTTTACTGGTGCTGCTATTTTAGTAGTATTTGGAGGATTTTCATTATTTGCTAGTAATGATCCAACTAAAGTATATGAAAGTAAAGTAAAAAATATTTTAAATACATATGATTCTATATTAGTAAAAAGTAATACTATTCCATCTTTAGAAGGAAGAAATGTCGTTAATGTTGAAAAGATGGAAGATTTAGTAGATGCTCAATTAGAATTAAGAAAACCTATTTGTTATTTAAAACAAACAGAGTCTTGTTCATTCATTTTATTAGATGAAAAAGAAGCTTTTGTCTATGTTGAAAAACTAAATGACGATGTAGTTACACCAGTGGAAATAGAATTAAAAGAATTAAAGATAAAAGAAAAAGATAAAGATGATATGGATTCAGAAATGTTAAAAGCTATTGATAAAACTACAGTTGTTAAATTATCTAATAGAAAAAGTTATAAAGTTTCTCCAATTCGTAAAAAGCCAATGGAAGAAACACCAGTAGAGGAAAAAGTAGAAGAAGAAAATGTGCAAGCTCCACCAGTAGAAGAACCTAAATTCCAAGTAGTGACAGAAGATATACCTGAAGTACCACAACCAACTGAGGAAAAAGCAGAAGAAAAAGTTTCAGAAGAAACAAAAGGATTCAAAATCAAAGTAGATGATGAAATTATTTAAAGAGGGAAACCTCTTTTTTTTGTGAATAAACACTTTTGACTAGTTCAATTATGTAGTATAATTACATTAGAGGATAAGATATATGGCTTATAAAAGAAGATTAAAATTTGATAAGCGATTAAGATTTAAAAAGAAAATGGATATTATGTATCTGTTAGTTTTTGTTTTGCTTTCAAGTATAGGTACAGGATATGCATATATAAGAAGTAATTTAAATATAAATGGAACAGCAAATGTAACTGCTGCTAATTGGGATGTACATTTTGAAAACTTAAATGTAACAACTGGTAGTGTAACTGCTACTACACCAGCAGATATCACAGATGATACAACAGTAGAGTTTGCAGCAACATTAGAAGAACCAAATGATTTTTATGAATTTACAGTAGATGTAGTAAATGAAGGAACAATGGATGCAATGATAGATAGTTTTTCTATAAGCCCAACATTAACTACAGCTCAAAAGAAATATTTAGAATATACAATTGCTTATAGTGATGGAGTACCTCTAGCAAGCAAACAAGAATTAAAAGCAAATGGTTCAGAGACTATAAGGGTAAGATTTAATTATATAGAAAATAGTGATAAGACCAATTATCCAACCGAAGATCAAACATTTACAATAAATTTTAATGTGAATTATACTCAGGCCGATGTTACATCACAAGAAAAGCCATATTATGTATTTAGAACAAACACAAATAGTGTAAACCCAGGAGATAATGTATCAGCATTAGGAACGACGTATACTTCATATGATGATTTACGTAGTAACACAAATAGATATGTATTTTTGAGGCACACTATAAGTAATAATCAAGTAATTGAAACAATGTTGGGATTTGAATTGAATAATCGCATTTACTATTTAATTGGTGGTGGAGGAGCAGCAGCGTTCGAACCTAATAAACTAGTTTTGCATACAGCTTTTGGTATCAATAATTGTTCTGGAGGAACTACTTACGTATGTTTAACTTCTATTTCTACGCTCGAAGTACAGATTTATTCTGTTAGTGGTGGAGCAAGCGCAAGTTGTAGTGGTTTTTTGTGTAGTGTTAATGGATCTAATGGTAATTCCCATTGTCAAATAACCGCATTTGATGATTAATAAATATTTTATATGTTATAATTAATCATAGAGGTGAGATATATGCCTAATATTGGAATACCTTTAAGATATAATAGATTATCTGATGGTAGATGTATATTGTTTTTAGGAGAGAAGATTAGAAGATGTATTCAAAAGGCAGGAGGTTTTGTAATACCAATAGTTCAAGTACAAGACTTAGATTATATGGATACACATTATGATGAATATCCTGAATTAACTGATAAAGAAAAAGAAGATATTGAAAAATACTTAGATATGGTAGATGGAATAATATTTCCAGGTGGTAATAAAATAACTCCATTTGATCAATACTTAGTAAAAAGATGTATTGAAAGAGATATTCCGACACTTGGAATATGTCTAGGTATGCAATTACTTTGTTATTATGATAGAGAATTTAAACCTACTAAGATTGAAGAGGCAAACCATTATCAAGAAGATGACAATCTATTGACACACAAAGTACAACTCAAGAAAGATACTTATTTATATAAGATACTTGAAAAGGATGAAATAATGGTTAATAGTTTCCATAATTATAAAGTTAATGTAGAAAATGAATATCTAGTTAATGCTTTAAGTGAAGATGGTAATATTGAAGGTGTTGAGTTAAAAGATAAGAAGTTTAATATAGGTATTCAATGGCATCCTGAGATTAGTTATGACTTTGATGAAGATTCTAAAAAGCTAATAGATTATTTTATAAATATATGTAGTAATAAGTAAAAACTTTGCTGTTTTTGCTTTTTTATGTTATAATATGTCCTACCTGGAGGGATATTATGGAAATAAATAGTAAAATACCTTTTATAGATGTTACTTATATGACTAAAGAATTATGTAAATATATAAATAAAGAAGACTATGAAGTTGTTCGTGTACCGGTAACATTAAAAGATAATGGAGAAGAAAAAAACTACATTTCATTAATAGCGTGTCCAAAAGAAGAAATATTAAATACTTTTGTAAAAGTTATAAGGCCTGATGATAAACACATAGATATGACTAATCATAAATATTACTATATAACTACAATTGCTGAAAGCGAGTTAAATAAAGCCATTGATTTTGGAAAAAATATGAAAAAATTATATGGTAATGTAAATAAAGAAGACTATGAAAGTGTTTTTATACCAGTGACAGTTAAAGAAAATGAAAAAGAATTAAAGTATTATGTAGTAATAATGTGCCCAAAAAAAGAAATACTAAAGACTTTTGAAGAATCTTTAAAATCTGAGATAAAAACAAAGGAAGAATATACTATTAATCCTAATTATTGTCATATTGCAACATTCCCAGAAGATGCTATTGGTAAAGAAATTGATTTTGATATTAATAGTGATTCAGAGATAAAAGCTAATTTCAATAAAGAATATGAATATGTTAATAATTTCTTTAGAAGATTTATCAATTTTAGAAATAAATTAATAGAAACTGAACAAGTTGTTAAGAGTGATGATATTTATCAATACTTTTTATCACGTACAGGATTTAATCAAGATACTAATAAAAAACATCATAAAAGTAAATAAAAGTGTTGACAAATAAGTGAATTTTGCATAAAATATTACTAGTCAAGAAAAATAGGAAAGTGATTTATATCCACCTGATCAGCGAATAGCGATAGGTAAAAAGCCAATGAAAAATAATAAAAAAGTTTTATTGTGGTTTTTAAGTGGATATAAATTTTATATCTGCTTTTCTTATTATTATGGAGGTGTTAAGTATCGCAAAGGATAATAATAACATGTTGATTAACGATCAAATTAAAGTACCAGAGGTTTTAGTAATAGGACCTAATGGGGAACAAGTGGGAGTTAAGTCTATTAGTGATGCATTAACTTTAGCTAGTTATGCTGCTTTAGATTTAGTTTTAATTAGCCCAAATGCTAATCCACCTGTATGTAAAGTAATGGATTATAATAAATACCGTTATGAAAGACAAAAGAAAGCAAAAGAAGCTTTAAAGAAACAAAAAGCTAATATGAGTGAAATTAAAGAATATCGTTTGTCACCTGTTATTGATGTAGGAGACTTTGAAACTAAGCTTAGAAACGCAACTAAGTACCTAGAAAAAGGGGATAAGATTAAACTTACTGTTCGTTTCAAAGGACGTCAAATGGCTCATACTGAATTAGGTAAAGAAGTTCTTGAACGTTTTGCCGACAGAGTAAAAGATTATGCAGATGTAGAACAAAGTCCTAAGTTAGATGGTAGAACTATGACTATGATGTTAATACCAAAAAAATAGAAATATAGGAGGAAATAAATATGCCAAAGATTAAGACACATAAGGGTACTGCAAAAGTATTCAAAAAACGTAAAAATGATATTAAAATTGGTAAACCAGGAAGTAGACACAATACTGGTGCTAAAAGTGCAAGCTATAATAGAAGCTGTAGAAAGGGATCTAACCTTAGTAAGGCAGATCAAAACAGATTAAAGAATTTAATTTAATCTAGAAGGAGGATGAAGAAACATGGCAAGAGTTAGAAATGGAGCAGTTACAAAAGCTCGTCATAAGAAAGTTTTAAAAGAAGCTAAAGGCTATTTCGGAAGTAAACATAGACTATATAAGACAGCTAAAGAACAATTAATGCATTCTGGACAATATGCTTTTAGAGATAGAAGACAAAAGAAAAGAGATTTCAGAAAATTATGGATTACAAGAATTAATGCTGCTTGTAGATT
>JAFRIS010000022.1 GCA_017432665.1 Bacilli bacterium | reverse complement strand
TATTGCTGATGTAAGTGGTATGATGATTGAAAAGACTGAAGATCCAAAAGTAAAAGCACTTGAAACTTCAATCGAAGATTTAGACTTCTCTGTAAGAGCATATAACTGCTTAAAGAGAGCTGGAATTCATACATTACAAGATCTTGTTAACAAGAGTGAATCTGATATGATGAAGATACGTAATTTAGGTAAAAAATCTCTAAAAGAAGTATTAGATAAGATTAGAGATATGGGCTTAATTTTACGTGATGATGACTAAGATAAGGAGGAATAACTATGGCATATAGAAAATTAGGTAGAGATAATAAACATAGAAGAAGTATGCTTGCTACTTTAACTAAACAAGTAATTAATAATGAAAGTATTACTACTACTGATACTAGAGCTAAAGAAGTTCGTAAGTTTGTTGATAAAATGATTACTTATGGTAAAAAAGGAGATTTAGTATCTCGTCGTAAAGCTCTAGCATTCTTACATAACGATAAAGCCACTGTTGAAAAAGTATTCAGTGATTTAGCTAAACGTTATGAAAATCGTAATGGTGGTTATACACAAATATTAAAAGTAGATGAAAGACGTGGAGATCACTCATTAATGGTTATTTTAAGATTAGTTAGTGAAGAAGAACCAAAACAAGAAACTAAGAAAGAAGATAAAAAGGAAAAGAAAACAAGAAGAACTAAAAAGGAAGAGAAATAAGAAACAAGTTGAAATACTTGTTTTTTATTCAAAATTGACAATTATAAGAAAAAAAACAATTAATCGGGTGATATTATGGAAAAAAGTAAAAGTTTGGACAAAATTACATATTTAGACGGCTTGGATGATAACATAATGGAAACAGCCTATGGTGTTTTACAAGTTCATATTGATAAAAAAAGTGATATATATATCAAAGAAAATGATACTGAAATCGACCAAAAAATAACAATATTGGTGACTAAACTAATAGATAAAAGTAAAAAGATTGAGAAAATAGGTTATATTGAAGTAACAAATGATAAAGATTCACCTACTAAAATATCAATTGATAGGGACTTTGAAAAGAGATACAATGATGATAAAGAAATGATGGAAGATGCTAAAAATATAATGAAGTTAGTTTTTAGAGTAATCACAAGTGTATCTACTGCTAAAAGCGACTTTAAGGCAGTTGAACGCTACATCAATAAAAATAATTTGGCAGTGGATGAAGATGAAAAGGAATATAATTTGTGTATAACAGACAAAGATTTTGAAGACTTTGAACGCAGAGTAGAAGAAAGAAAAAAAAGAAAAGTTGATGAGATCCTTGATGAACTTGAAAAAAGAAGAGAAGAATATGAAAATAACCCAGCAAGAATTATAAGATAAATCTATGCATTGCATAGATTTTTTTTGTAGTAAAAAAAACAATAGTTTGATATAATAATTTTGGAAGTGATGATGTATGAAAGCACTAATTACAGGAGCGACATCAGGAATTGGATTAGATATGGCTAGATATCTAGCTACAATGAAATGTGAACTTATTTTAGTAGCTAGAAATAAGGAAAAACTAGAATTAATCCAAGAACAACTACCAACAAAAGTAACTATTATAGTCGCAGACTTATCTAATGAACAAAAAGTCAAAGAATTATATGTAGTTGCGAGAAAAGAAAACATAGATATTTTAATAAATAATGCAGGATTTGGGGATTTTGGCTATTTAACTGATACAGATTTAAACAAAGATTTAGATCAAATAAATACAAATATTAAGGCAGTTCATATCTTAACTAAATCAATAGTAAAGGATATGGAAAAGAAAGATACAGATACATATATATTGAATGTTGCATCATCTGCTGCTTTTCAACCAGGACCTTTAATGAGTACTTATTATGCTACTAAAGCATATGTGTATCAATTAAGTGAAGCTTTATACTATGAAGAAAAGAAAAAGAAGACTAAAGTGCATGTTTCAGTATTATGTCCTGGACCAGTAGATACAAATTTCAATAATGTCGCAGGAGTTAATTTCGCAGTAAAACCTCTAAAGAGTACGTTTGTTGCGAAATATGCAATAGACCAGATGTTTAAAGAGAAAATGCTAATTATACCAGGAACTACAATGAAAATGGCAAAATTCTTTAGTCGTTTCGTATCAGATAAATTTTTATTAAGACAAACATATAGAATTCAAAAGAAAAAAGCCGACTAATAGTTGGCTTTTATAATCAAGGGAGGGAGGTATTATGAAAAAGATAATTGAACTTAAAAATTTTAATATTGGCTTTTATGAAAATACATTTTATACTATCTCTGGTTCTAATAATAGTGGTAAAACGACACTAATTAGAACATTAAAACATATTAATAATTTTTCACAGGCAGTAATACCTTTCGAATTAAGGGTTAGTAAAAATACTATATTAGAAGAATTGACTTATCAAAATAATGATCAAGAATTTATAAATTATTTGCTAAAAGGTTTAAAAATAAAGAGTATTTCTAAAGAATCAATTAATAATTTATCTAAAAAAGAAATAATATTGGTTCAAATTACGCTTGCTTTATCAAAAAGACCTAAAGTATTACTATTAGATAGTATAGGAAATTATCTAAAATATGAAGAATTAAAAAGTATTTTTAAATTCTTAAGAGATTACCAGTCTAAATATGCATTAACAGTGGTTACTACTACAATTCATTTAGAAGAATCATTATTAACAGATTATCTTTATATCATAGATGATGGGATGATAATATTAGAAGGTGAGCCACTAGAAGTACTACAAAAAGATAATATTATCAACAAAGCCGGTTTAGAAGTGCCTTTTATGATAGATTTATCAGTAAAACTAAAAGATTATGATTTAATATCTAACATTGAACTAGATCAAGATAGGATGGTGGATATCCTATGGAAATAAAGAAAAATAAACTGGTTTTCAATATTAAAGATAGTGGTATAAACGGTATTATTACTGATGATAGAAAAGAAATAATAAATCTTTTATCTGCAGAAGATAAAGTAAGCATTATTGGAGAAGATTTTCAATATAATTACTTTGATAATACAGTTTATGAATATATGACTGGAGAAGTAGAAAGAAAGAACTTGATTTTAAGAGATAAGGCAAAGAAAATTAAAGATTCTTTGAGAATAGTAGGTTTAAATAAAATAGACATTGATAGAAATGTAACTACTTTATCAGAATCAGAGAAAAAACTACTACAAATCGCGATAGCTTTACTTTCTAATCCAGATATTTTAGTATTTGAAGAACCTTTTACTAAGCTGGATTTAAAAAATCAAAAGAAATTAATGATTTTTCTTGGAAAGATTAAAGAAAAATTTAATAAAACTGCAGTATTTATTACAAATGATAGTAATGTTTTATATAAATATACTGATTATGTGATAATAATACAGAATAAAAAACTTATTATGGAGGGTACTAGAAGAGTATTAGAGGATGTTGATGCTCTAATTAAAAACAATATTAAGGTACCTGAAATAGTAGAATTTACATATAAAGCAAAGAAAAAGTATAATGTAAAAATAGATTATCATAATGATATTAGAGATATTATTAAAGATATTTATAAACATGTATAGGAGGGCTTATGAGATATTTAATTAAGTTTTCATATGATGGCTCAAATTATAGTGGATTCCAATCTCAAAAAGGGCGAGAAACTATTCAAGAAAAGATGGAATTAGCATTAACTAAGATTAATAATGGTAAAAAGACTAATTTAGTAGCGACAGGAAGAACTGATAAAGGAGTTCATGCTTTAGCTCAATATGGTCATGCGGATATTGATGTTAATATTACTGAAAAGAAATTAAAAAGAGCAATGAACTCTAATTTACCTGATGATATTCATGTAATTGAAACTAGAGTAGTTAGTGATACATTTCATGCTAGATATAATGTTAAAAGTAAGACATATCAATATATTATTAATACTAATGAATATAATCCATTAGAAAGAAATTATGTTTTTCAATATAATTACAAATTAAATGTAGAAAAAATGAAAGAAGCAATTAAATATTTCATAGGAGAACATGATTTTAGATCATTTGTGACTGATAATAAAGATAAAGAAAACTGTATTAGAAAGATAACTAAAGCAGTTATTAAAGAAGATCATGGTAAAATTATAATTACCTTTACTGGCAATGGTTTTTTACGTTATCAAGTAAGAAATATGGTAGGCTTATTAATAAAAATTGGTGAAGAAAAGATCAAACCAAACGAAGTACAAGAGATAATTTTAAAGAAAGATCGAACTAAAGCTAGTAAAACCGCACCAGCAGAGGGTTTATATTTGGTAGAAGTTCGCTATAAAACTATGTAAATAAAGGAAAAAGTATTGATTTTTAATACTTTTTTTAGTATAATTACAACTGGTACATTTAATTAATCCCACTCTAATTAGCTCCTGGGAAAAGCTAATTAAAGTAAAAGGAGAAAAAATATGAAAAGTTATATGCAAAAAAAAGAAACAGTAGAACGTAAGTGGTATGTAATTGATGCTGAAGGTAAGTCTTTAGGTAGAGTTGCTACTTTAGCTGCTACATATCTTCGTGGTAAGAACAAACCAACTTATACACCACATATTGATTGTGGAGATTATATTATTATTGTTAATGCTAGTAAGGTTAACTTAACTGGTAACAAATTAGAAAACAAGATGTATTATAATCACTCACAATATACTGGTGGATTAAGAGAAAGAACTGCAAAAGTAATGAGAGAAAAATATCCTGAAGAAATGGTGGAAAGAGCTGTAAAAGGTATGCTTCCACACAATAGATTAGGAAGACAAATGTATGGAAAACTATTTGTATATGCAGGAAGCGAGCACAAACAAATGGCTCAAAAGCCAGAAGTGCTTGATGTTAAGTAGGAGGGTTAAGTAATGGCAAAAGAAAAGAAAAATGTTTATACTGGAACTGGTCACAGAAAGTCTAGTGTTGCAAGAGTAACATTAACTTCTGGAAAAGGTAACATTACAGTAAATGGTAGAGATGTTCATGAATATTTTCCTTCTGAAATCTGTGTAATGGATTTATGTCAACCTCTTGATATTACTAATACAAGAGAAATGTTCGATGTAGATGCTAAAGTAAAAGGTGGAGGTTTTCAAGGTCAAACAGGAGCTATCCGTTTAGGAATTACAAGAGCTTTGCTTGATTATGATAAAACTACTCCAGCTGATTCAGAAAATAGTTTTAGAAAAACTCTTAAAGTTGCAGGATTTATCACAAGAGATTCACGTAAGAAAGAACGTAAGAAACCAGGATTGAAGAAAGCTCGTAGAGCTCCACAATTCTCAAAACGTTAATATGTTTCCAAACCCGATTTTATCGGGTTTTTTTGTTGACATATTATAAATTCTGGTATACAATATCATTGTATTAGTTAAGTGATACAGCGAGGTGAAATTATGGAGTTTACTTTTGAGAATAATATTCCAATATATATTCAATTATTAGATTATATGAAAATATATCTAATTTCAGGAGTGTTTAAAACTGGAGATAAGTTACCTTCTGTTAGAGAATTTGCGACTACTTTTAAAGTTAATCCAAATACAATGCAAAAAGCGCTTGCTGAACTTGAAAGTATGAATCTCATCTATACTGAAAGAACGAATGGTAAATATGTTACAAAAGATGAGAAAGTAATAGAAAGATTAAAAGATGAATATGCTATTACTCTTGCTAAAAGTTATTTTCAAGGAATGAAAAGGATTGGTTTAGGCAAAGCTGATTCAATAAAATATTTAGAAGGGATAGATGAATAATATGGAATTATTGGAAGTAAAAGAATTAAATAAATCCTTTGATAATAAAGAAATTCTTAAGGATGTTAACTTCAGCCTAACAAAGGGTAAAATAGTAGGGCTATTAGGTAAGAATGGTGCCGGAAAAACTACATTAATAAAACTAATAAATGATTTGCTTACTCCAACATCTGGGGAAATATTAGTTAAAGGTAAAAAGATTGGAGTAGAAACTAAAAAAATAATTTCTTATTTGCCAGAAAGAACTTATTTAAATAAGCAGATGAAAGTATCAGAAGTAATTGAATACTTTAAAGATTTTTATGATAATTTTGATGATAAAAAAGCCAAGAAATTATTGAAAGACTTAGACTTAGATATTAATGAACGCTTATCTAAGATGAGTAAAGGAATGCAGGAAAAAGTACAATTAGTTCTTGTTATGTCGAGAAAAGCTGATTTATATATTTTAGATGAGCCACTTGGAGGAGTAGATCCGGCTACAAGAGATTATATACTAGATACAATACTTTCTAACTTTAATGAAAAAGCTAGTGTAATTATTTCTACACATTTAATATCTGATATTGAAAGAATTCTAGATGAAGTAATATTTATTGATAAAGGTGAAATTATACTACAGGAAGATGCAGATAAGCTTAGAAATAAAGAAAAATCATCAATAGATGAAGTCTTTAGGAGGATGTTCAAATGTTAGTAAAATTATTAAAATATGATTTAAAATATATGCTTAAGAATATGGGAATATTCTATATACTATCTATATTCTTTGCCATAACAACTAGAATACTATTTAATATTGATCAATCAGTTATGATAAAAATACTTGGTCAAATAAGTGTTGGTTGTATGTTCTCAATGATTGCTAGTGTATTAATAAATACTATGATGAGAAGTTGGGTTAGATTTAGAGATTCTTTATATAAAGATGAAGCTTATTTAACACATACATTGCCAGTTACTAAAAATGATTTATATAATTCAAAGTTTATTCAAACACTAATCTTCTTTATAATAGGCTTTGTAATTATAATAATTAGTTTATTTATTACTTACTATTCAAAAGAAAATTGGGCAGCAATTACTAATTATGTTAAAACTATTACAACAGGCTTAAATATGAGTACAGCATTCTTTGTTACCATGTTTTGTATAGTTGTATTTTTAGAAGTATTTAATGCCATTCAATGCGGTTTTTACGGAATAATTCTAGGACATAGAAGAAACAATGGAAAAATAGCTTTTTCAGTATTATTTGGCTTTATTATTTATTTAGTAGCTCAAACTATTATACTTGGATTAGTATTTGTATATGGTTTGTTTGATTCATCAGTAATGGAATTATTTAAAACTGCTACTATTAATGTTAATGTAGAGGCCTTCAAAACTTTGGCTATTTTATCATCAGTACTATATTTATTAATTATCTTTGCAATGAGTTGCTTATGCAAAAAGACACTTAGTAAGGGAGTAAATGTTGAATAATAAACTATGAAACAAAAAAAAAGACTAGTTATCTAGTCTTTTTATTAAAGCTTTCTTTTTGTTTTAGTAAATGTTCTTCTAATCTTTCTAGTTGTTCATCAATATTTAGATGTTCATTAAAAACAAGTTTATTTCTACTAGTTGCATAGTTAACATATGTATGTTTAATAGTCCCATCATCATAAGCTTGTTTAATATGTTTAAATAAACCATAAATAACATCTATTTGAAATTCAGTTATTTTATATTTGTCAGTATTAAAAATGAATATTAATGTTTCTTTTGTCGCAACTACTCTAACAGTAAAGCCATTCTTAGTAATGTTTGCCCATAAATTAGGATCTTTGCGTCTAGAACTAATCATTCCAACAGCTTCTTCGCTTGAAAATGCTGATTCTCCATTAAGATATTGTGAAACATTTTCTTGAGTTTGAGCATGAGAAGCATGGCCATCTCTTTCACTTATCTTAAATCCAGCTCTATCATCAAAAATAACTCCACCAGCTTGTAAACCATCTTCAATATCAGTACCTCTTCGCCTGTTCATAAGTTTTTCAAAGAAACTAGTTAATTCATAATTTATATCTTCTTCACTATAACTATCATTCATTGTATAAATATTTTCAGTTAAATAGTTTAAAGTATGATATCTTAGCATTTTCATCACCGAAATAATTATATCACAATTTATCTAAAAAGTATTGACGGGTATACTTGGCAACGATATATTATAAATACCGAGTTAACTTGGCAAAAGCGAATTAAAATGAAAAAGAAGAAATATTAGAAATGAGTTGATGCTATGCATAGAGAAGTAATTATATACATAATAAATAATAAAAAAGAAATCTTATTACAAAAAAGAAGTTCTACTAAAAAACATCATCCTAATAAATGGGCATTATGTTCTGGTCATGTAGAAGACTTCGATGAAGATTTTGAAGCAGCAGCAGTTCGTGAATTAAATGAAGAATTAGGGCTTATTATTTCTAAAGAAGAATTAGAACTAGTATTTATTAAAGAATTAGTTGATGATTCTAAGGATAAGCATATTACTAAATACTATGTATTACACACTGACAAAAACGAAAATGATTTTGTCCTTCAAAAAGAAGAATTATCTGAAGTAAAATGGTATGAAATCACCAAAGTCATTGATATGATGGAAAATAAAAGTCAAGATATTGTCTTTTCTGATAGTATGTTAACGATTCTAAAATCTATTAACAAAGATATTTAAAGTATTAAAGAAGCAATGCTTCTTTTTTTAGTAATAAAATAGGATAAATTATTGTAAAATGTTCTAAAAAAAGATATAATGAAGTATAGAATAGGAGTAATATGGGGTGATTTCTAGTGATTGTTAGACTAATCAAGAAGAAAAAAATCTACAACTTTTTATTACCTAATAATGTAGCTGGTAACTATTGGATCACAGATAACGATTATCTAGGGAACACTAGAAACCTTATCAATGTTGAAGAATACAACGGTGAATGGAAAATAAAAAGTGACTTTGAAACTAAAATTATGTCAGGTGAAAAAGAAGTTGATTCAGCAATTTTAAGAGATTATTGCCTATACTTCTTAAAGATTAATACTGATAACGAGTTTGTTATTTTATATTGTTCACCATCATCTGAGAATAACATTATGAAACTAAGACCTGTTGGAAAAACAGAACTTTTAATCGGTACAGACAATAGAGCAGATATTATTTATAATTATCCATTAGTTTCTAGACAACAAGCTAAACTAGTTTATAATAACGGAACTTGGATAATTCATGATTTAAATAGTAAATATGGTACATATGTTAATAATTCAGCAATTACATCTAGAGAATTAGAATATGGCGATATCGTTTTCATCATGGGATTAAAAATAGTAGTGATGAAAGATACAATTATTATTAATAATATAATAAATCATCTAAAAATAAACGAAACTTCCTTTGAAGTTGTTGGTGACTTTGTCCAAAAACAAAAAGAATTTGATAATCCAGATGAAGAAGGAATTGAGTTCTATAGAGAAGATGATTATTTTTATCGTGCTCCGAGATTTAAAACAGGTATCGAAGATGCAGTAATTACTATTGATCCTCCTCCAGGAAAAGAAGAGGAAGATAAGACACCTGCCATATTCACTATTGGACCTATGCTTACTATGGGTATGATGTCTATGACTATGGGATATAATGCTTTAATGGGTGTTATTAATGGTACTATGGATTTAGGACCTGCTATCCCAACTTTATTAATGTCATTTGCTATGTTAGCAACCATGCTTTTGTGGCCTACATTACAAAGAAGATATCAGAAGAAACAAAGAAAAAAGAGAGAAGAAGAAAGATTAAAGAAATATCATGAATATTTAGAGAGTAAGAAAGAAAAAATCCAAACGGAAATTAAGATTCAGCGACAAATCTTAATTGATAACTATTTACCATTGTCTCAAACTAAAGAAATTATTTATCAAAAGAAAAGAAGTTTATGGGAAAGAGAATTAGAACAGGAAGACTTCCTTGATTTGAGATTGGGAGTAGGTAGTACCGAACTTCGTGGAAGTATTAATGCCCCTGAAGAACATTTCTCATTAAAAGATGATGACTTATTAAAAGAAGTGTATGAAATTGGGTCTACTTCTAAAGTCTTGGAAAATGTGCCTATTTCTCTTAACTTTATCCAAAAGAATATAGTCGCAATTATTGGTACTGGTTTAAATAAACAAGGCTTTATTGAAGGATTAATTCTTCAGATGTTAGCTTATCATAGTTATGAAGATTTAAAGATAGTTATTTTAACTAATGATCAAAACGAAGAAAATTGGGACTTTATGAAAGTAGCACCACATAACTGGAATAATAATCGTACTTTTAGATATTTTGCTACTAATTTAGATGAGGCAAAAGAAATATCTTTAGAGTTAGAAAAAGAAATTCAAAGTAGAAAATTTGTTGATACTAACGGAAAAATGGAACTAAGCCAAGTTGATTATCATCACTATAAGCCATATTATATGATTATCACTGATGATTATAAATTAGTAAGAGATATAGAACTAGTAAAAGATGTTTCTGAAATGCAAGTTAATTATGGTTTCAGTATGATTGTAATTAGTCCAAGATTAGTAAATATACCTAATGAATGTAAGACTTTCATTAGTATTGGTGATAAAAAATCTGGGGTATTTGAAAGCGAATTAGTATCTAATAAACAAAAAGAATTTGTTGCTGATTTTGATCCAACTCTAGATATGCACGAATGCTGTAAGATTATTGCTAATATACCAATAGATATTGCTAGAGAGAATCGTACTTTACCACAAAGTATTTCATTCCTTGAAATGTATAATGTTGGTATGATAGACCAATTAAATATCTTGAATAGATGGAAGAGTAATGATCCTACTAAGTCATTACAAGCACCAGTTGGTGTTGATAAATCTCGTGAATTATTTAAATTAGATTTACATGAAAAAGCGCATGGGCCACATGGTTTAATTGCTGGTATGACTGGTTCAGGTAAATCAGAGTTTATTATTACTTATATTTTATCAATGGCTTTAAATTATCATCCATATGAAGTATCATTTGTACTTATTGACTACAAAGGTGGAGGTTTAACAGGAGCTTTTGAAAATAAAGAAACCGGAATTAAACTACCACATTTAGCTGGTACTATTACGAACTTAGATACTGTTGAAATGAATAGATCACTTGCTTCAATTCAATCAGAATTACGTAAGAGACAAAGATTATTCAATGAAGCTCGTGATAAACTAAATGAAAGTACTATTGATATTTATAAATATCAGAGTCTATATCGTAGAGGTCTAGTAGATAAGCCAATTTCACATTTATTCATTATTTCTGATGAGTTTGCGGAATTAAAGGATCAAAGACCAGAATTTATGGATCAACTAATCTCAACTGCTCGTATTGGACGTTCGCTTGGAGTTCACTTGATTCTATCAACTCAAAAGCCTAGTGGTGTTGTTAATGATCAAATTTGGTCAAACTCTAAGTTTAGAATCTGTTTAAGGGTTCAAGATAAATCAGACTCAATGGATATGATTAAATGTCCTGATGCCGCAGAATTAAAAACTACTGGTAGATTCTATCTACAAGTTGGTTATAATGAATTGTTTGCTATGGGACAAGCGGCTTGGGCAGGTGCTCAATATTATCCAACAGAAAAGAGAAAGAAAAAAGTTGATCAAGCTATCAATATTGTTGATAATGTTGGTGGAATAATAAAATCTTTAGATACTAAGAATAATGAAATAGCTGCTCCTTCACAAGGTGAAGAAGTAACAAGTATTATTAGATATATTGTTGATCAAGCAAGAAATGAAAATGTATCTATTGACCAACTATGGTTAGATAGAATTCCTGATGTTATCTATATTGATAGGTTAAAAGAAAAATATAATTATAAGGCAACTAGAAATATTATTAATCCAATTATTGGAGAATATGATGACCCTGATAATCAAAGACAGAATATCTTAACATTACCGTTATCTGCCGATGGAAACACAATTGTTTTTGGTGCTGCTGGTAGTGGAAAAGAATTAATGTTATCAAGTATTATCTACTCTAGTATTTCTACTCATGATACTAAAGAAGTTAACTTTTATATTATGGATTTCGGTGCAGAGACTTTAACAATGTTTAAAGAAGCTCCTCATGTAGGAGAAGTAATGCTATCAAATGATGAAGAAAAAATTGCTAATTTATTTAAATTTTTAGCAGCTACTATTGAAGAAAGAAAGAAAATATTTGTAGACTATAATGGTTCATATGACTTCTATATTCACCATGGTGGTAAACAAATACCAATGATAGTAGTAGTTATCAATAATGTTGAAGCATTTATTGAAACTTATGCTGATTATGAAGATATCTTAGGTCAAATGACTAGAGACTGTTTAAAATATGGTGTTGTCTTTATTCTTAGTACTAATGGTCCTAATACAGTTCGTTATCGTTTGAGACAAAACTTCAAGCAAAATGTTGTTTTACAATTTAACGATCCAATGGATTATTCATCAGTACTTCCTGGTGTAAGAAAGAAAGAACCATCTAAATCATTTGGTCGTGGACTTATTGCTTTAGATGCTATTTATGAATTCCAAACAGCATATTCTTACACTGAAGAAAAGATGACTGATTACATTAAAGTAATTAGTAATAAATTAAATGAAATTTGTGATTATAAAGCAATTAAGATACCTATTTTACCTGAGGTAGTAAATCAGGAATTTGTTTCAGATTATTTAGGATCTATCAATACTGTACCTGCTGGTGTAGAGAAAGAAACATTAGAAATAGCTGCTATTAATCTAAGAGATAAATATATCTACAATATTACAGGAGATGATATTACTTCTGAACCACAGTTCCTTACAGGATTTATTAATAATATATTAACTATTAATAATACTGAATGTTTAGTAATAGATCCAAATAGTGTTCTTAACGATATTAGTAGTGAAAAAATAAAATATGGTAATGATAAGATTGATGAATTAATCGCTTACTTTAATAAATTCCATGAGGAAAAGAACGAAGAGAAAAATCTATTTGTAATGATTATAGGTATGGGATCTTTATTAGGTAAGATGGATCCGACTGAGAAGATGGACTTTACTAATCTAATTACTTCAGCTAAGGCTGATGGTAATATCCGTTTAATTGTTGTAGATGTTATTGATACAATTAAGAATCTTAATTTCGAACCATGGTATAAAGGTAGCACTGACCTTGCTGAAGGTATTTGGCTAGGTAATGGTATTAGTAATCAATTTACTCTTAAAGTTACTACTAATGCTAGAGTTTTAAGAGCAGAAGTAGAACCAGGCTTTGGTTATGTAATTAAGAAAGGTAAAGCTGCATTAACTAAGTTAATGTCTGATGAATAGGAGGTAGACAATGAATAAGAATAAGATATTAATTGAATTAGAAATTCCATTAATAGAAGCTAAGTATGATTTGTTTATTCCTATTAATAAAAAAGTCGGTACTATAAAAAGACTTATTGAAGAAGCTTTAGTAGAATTAACAGATGGGGCTTATGTTCCTAAAGAAATTAGTAATCTCTATAGTAAAAAAACAGGAGTAATTTATGATGTTAATAAAACTGTTAGAGATACAGATTTAAGAAACGGTTCAGGAATAATTTTAATATAGGAGGTAGTTATGTCAGAATATAATCAATATGTCACTGCTATCAATAAAATATTTGATTATCTTGCTAAAATGAAGGCTGGCTGGAAAACTTTAGATAATCATAATTATATTGAAAGTATTGAAGAGTATAAACAACTTGTTTCTAACATTGCCACTCAAATAAAAAATACCGGCACCACTCAACAAGAATCTGGAGAGATGGGGGTATTAGGAAATGATTGATAAATTATCATATGCTGAAATTGCTGAAATCTCTAAAGGTTTAAAGGAACAAGTAGAAATAGTTGATAAAATAGCTAAAACTAAAGGAATTGATGAGTTGGCTGATTTTATAGCTACTGTAGAAGGATATTCTAAATTCTTAGAAAATACTATAGAAATTAATAAAGATGCAGATGATGCACTTAAAGGATTAAAAGAACAAATAAAATAGAACTTTCAGCTGAAAGTTCTTTTTTTAAAACTCAAAATACTGTGCTTGTTTATTGGAATCACAATCTAAGCCAGTTACATAACTAATATTAGTAAATACCTTTTTTAAATTGATATTTTCATTATTTAAATAATCAAATGATTTATAAGTTAATTCTTTGGCAAATTGAATTGCTTTTAAATATAAATCAATAAATGATTCAGTACTTGTCATGTCATAAATACAAGGATTTCTCCATAATGTATGATCATTATTCAAGTAGTTATGATAGTCTTTTAAAGGATAATGATAACTAATAGCTTCAAAACGATAGCACCTTCTAGGAGTAAAAGTATCTACTAGTTGATAAATAAACTTTTTAACACCAAAACGATCTTTTCTAAATATTCTAAGAGACCATTTCATTTGTTTAAGAGATTTATAGTAAATTTTACTCATATCTTGTCTATTAAAAGTATGAGAAAAAGTATAATCAATAGTCTTATCTAAACTAGAAGAAAATGGTTTAGTATCAAAACAAAATTTAGTAAAATTAAAAGAATAAGGGTTACGTTTAAGTCTTCTTCTAACCATGTCATTATCAATATAAGCTTCCATAAAAGCATGAACATTATTGTATTTATAAGTACTAGGATTTTTCTTATTAAATCTACCCGTTTTATAAACTACATATGGATGAATAGTAGAATCTAAGGCATAATGACAAATAAATCCTACTAAGAAAGTATAGGTATCAATATCATCAATATTATTATCTTTAATATATTTTAATAACGTAACAAAGAATTCTTGAGTAGTATGATTATGAAAATAGCCTTGAAATCTTCTTATTTCCTTACCAGGAAAGATAGAGAATAAGTTATAAAACATTAAACTATCTACACCTTGAGAAAACATTCTTAATCTATCTATGTCTAATTTTTGCACTATTTCTTCTGGTAATATGTCGTATACATCTTTAGCAAAAAACGCATGTGTTATTGTTGCTGGCATAAAATCCCCCCAATTAACAATTAGTGTTATTATAACACAGAAAAAAAGAATTACAATAAGTAAAAAAATCATATTTTTATTGTGAATATTATGGTATAATTTATAATAGGTGAGACTATGATAGAAAAGAACTTTAAAAACTTAGATGAACAAGTCGAAATCTTTAAACATAAAGGTATGATCATAAACGATGAAAGATATGCTAAACAAGTCTTGTTAAGAGAGAATTACTTCTTTTTAAATGGATATAGACATCTTTTCTTAAAGTCAGAAGAGAATAGAACTTTTATAGAAGGAACTACTTTTGAAGAAATGTATAGCTTATTCTTGTTTGATCGTTCTTTTCGTAATGTTCTATTTAAATATCTATTAGTAATAGAAAACAACTTAAAATCTATTATTTCTTACCAATTATCTAGAAAATATGGTTATAAAGAAAGAGAATATTTAAAAGAGAAAAACTTTACTAAAAATCCTGAAAAACAGGCTCAAGTAAGTGATTTGTTAAGAAAAATGAAAAGACAAATTAGAGTTAATGGTTCTCAACATTCAGCTACTCAACATTATGTTACTAATTATGGATATATTCCATTATGGATTTTAGTAAAAGTATTATCATTTGGAATAGTTAGTGAAATGTATTCTATTTTAAAACCAGAGGATCAAAAAGATATAGCTAAAATATATGGCGTTGATTCTGATGTTTTAATGGTGTATTTACCAATCTTAGCTAACTATCGTAATTTATGTGCTCATGAAGATATTTTGTATGAAAACAAAACACAAAAAGCTATTGAAGATACTGTTTATCATCAATTGTTAAAAATAAGAAAAGAAGATGATGAATATGTTTGCGGTAAAAATGATTTATTTGCTTTAATTATTATCCTAAAGCAATTATTAGATGCTGAGGAGTTTAAGAATATGACTCTTGAGTTTGATCATGTCATCGAAACATTAAGTTATAATCTTCATACAATTAAAATAAATAAAGTATTAGATAAAATGGGTTTTCCAATTAATTGGAGAGAACTAGCTGATATTGAAAGGAGTCAAGACTTAAATGAAGAAGAGCAATACTAAAATTAAAGCTATCATTCAAGTCTGCTTAATAGTGGTTTCATTCTTATTAGGTGGTTTATTCATGCTTATTTTGCTAGAAATCAAGCCTTTAAATAGTAATACTATTATTAAAGATGAAACAAAAGTATATGAAAAGAATTCATTAGCTAGATCTGTAGAAAAAGTTTATGATGCAGTAGTAGCTATTGAAGAATATGAAGGTGGAATTGTCTCTAATACTGGTACTGGTTTTATTTATAAAGCTGATTCTAATTATGGATATATTATTACAAATGAGCATATTTTAGGAGAAACTAATGATATTAGAGTTATATTTTCTAATGAAGAAGAAACTACAGCTAAAGTATTAGGAAAAGATGCTTATTTAGATTTAGCAGTCTTAAGAATAGATAAAAAATATGTTACTAGAATAGCTAATATTGGAAGTAGTAATGAAATGAATTTAGGAGATACAGTATTTGCTATTGGGTCTCCGTTAGGAATCAATTATCGTGGTAGTGTATCTGCTGGTATTTTATCTGGAAAAGATAGATTAGTAGCTACTTCTGTAACAAACAAAAATAATTATGACTGGGTCATGAAAGTACTACAAACAGATGCTCCGTTGAATCACGGAAATAGTGGAGGACCTCTGTTGAATATAAATGGTGAAGTTATTGGAATATGTGCTTTAAAACTAGTTGATGATAGTGTAGAAGGTATGGGATTTGCTATTCCTATTGAATATGCTATGAACTATATTAAATTACTTGAACAAGGTACTAAATTAAAATGGCCAGTATTTGGTATTGGAATGGAAGATGCTAGTATTAATAATATTACTGCTCATAATATTACTCTACCTAAAGATGTTCATAACGGAGTTATTGTTTTAAATGTAAAAAAGGACACGGGTGCAGCTAAAGCTGGACTTCAAAAGAATGATGTAATTACTAAAGTAAATAATAAAAATGTAAAGAATTCTGCTTATTTGAGATATGAATTATATCAATATCAAGCAGGAGATACTATTAAGATCACGTTTATTAGAAATGGAAAAGAAAAAACAACAAAAGTATTACTAGGTAGTGCATAGGAGGGAAACTATGATTAAATGTCCTAATTGTGGTGGAGAATTAAAATACAATGTTCAAGAAAAAGTAGTAAAATGTGAACATTGTGGAACTAAATTTAATCCTAAAGAGAAGATTGCTACTACTAAGGCAGCTAGCGAAGGAACAAATTTAGAAGGTAAAGTATATAGTTGTTCACAATGTGGAGCCAATTTAATGACGTTTGATGAAACAGCTATTACTTTTTGTAGTTATTGTGGTTCTCAAGCTATGATTGAGTCTAAAATGATTACACAAAATAATCCTGATTTCATAATACCTTTCGAAATAAACAAGGAACAGTGTATTGAGACATTTAAAAAGAAGATAAATAAATCTATCTTTGTTCCAAATTATATGAAATCTGACTTAGTAGTAGATAAGTTTAGAGGTATATATATACCATATGGTGTTTATAAATTAGGATACAATGGTCCTAAAAAAGAAAAAGGAAGTAAATATTCTCATCGTTCAGGTGACTATGAATATTATAATGATTATTCTATAAACTTTGATGTAGACGCTAAATACGAAGGTTTTTCTTATGATTTATCATCTAAATTTTATGATAGATATAGTCAGGCAATTCCTTTTGATGAAACAAAGAAATTGCCATTTAACCCTAACTATATATTAGGATTTTATGCTGATGCAAAAGATGTTGAAGGGAATACTTATTTAGATAATGCAATGGATGATGCAGCAGCTGATTATAAAAAGAGAATATTAAGTGTTAAAGAGATGGCTAGATATGGTTGTAGTAAGCCATCTGCTATTAAATTTGATCAGATAGAACAAAAAACGGGAATGTTTCCACTATACTTCTTGGCTATTCGTAGCAAGAATCAAAAGAATATTAATTATGCAATAGTAAATGGTCAAACTGGTAAATTAGTAACAGAATTACCGGTATCATATCCTAAGTATATTATTGGTTCATTAATACTATCTGCAATTATATTCTTATTAATAAATAGTAGTTTAATATTAAATCCTCAAGAAGTATGTTCTGCAGCTATAGGATTTGCTATTATTGGATTAATAATTAATTTCATTCAAGCTATTAGTTTATCCAATCGAGAGACGCATAGTGATGATGAAGGATTACAATCAGTAAAAAAAGATTCTAAGATAAAAGCAAATGTTACTTCAATAGTAAGTATTTTGATATCTTTTATCTCAGCTTTGCTTCCAGTACTTGTATTAGCGAAAAATCCTGCTGAAGATTTATACTTCTATGGCGCAGCTATTGGCTCATTAGGTTTAGTACTATTGAATTTCTATAATATTATAAAAAAACACAATGAATTAGTTTCAACTAAATTACCTCAGCTTGAAAAACGTGGAGGTGATGAAAGTGCCTAAGAAAATAATATTATTAATGTTATTAATTGTTAGCTTATTCCCAATTACAATAAGTGCAGAAATGCTTAGGGAAAAGCATGCTAATAATGAATATGAATTAGTTATTGATGATACAGCTAGTCTGTTTAATAGAGAAGAATTAAATACAATTAGTGAAAATGCTCGTCCATTATTAGATAGTGGGAATATAGTTATTAAAACTGTTAAAAGTAATGGTAGTAGCAATATTAATACAGTTGCTACTGAAGAATATACTAAACTTTTTGATAATAATAATGGCTTAATTGTAGTAATAAATGTTTATAATGGAACTGTTGCTTCTGGAGATAATCCTATCCTTCATAACTATATGACTATTGTTAATTTTGGCAACAATCTATTCCTTGTTGAAGAAGATAGACAACAAATAATTAATGATAAAGTCAAAGTATTACAAGAAGGTCGTTATCTGCAAGCTGTAAATGAGACATTAATTAGATTGAATAGATCTTATGAGAACTATAAAAATGATGGTCAAGAAGCTAGTAAAAGTGAAAATCCAACTCTTCCTACTGAAAAATTAATTGTGGAAGATGATGCTGATTTATTAGCTCCAGAAGAAGAAGAAAAATTAAAAGATGTTATGTCTCCATTAACTGAATTTGGATATATAATATTCAAATCAATTAATAGTAATGATACAACTACTAATAGTTTTGCCCATAGTTACTATTATAAAAATTTTGGTAATAGTAGCGGAACAATGTTTTTAATAGATATGGATAATAGAGAAATATATATATGTTCAGGTGGAGAAAACTATAAAATTATTAGTAAAAGAAAAGCTCAAATTATTACTGATAATGTCTATAGATATGCAAGTGCTGAAAATTATTATGCTTGTGCAGAAGAAGCTTTTAATGAAATGAACTCATTATTATCAGGTTATAAAATAGCTGAACCTATGCGTTATGCTAGTAATGCTGTTATTTCCTTAGTAGTAGGATTCTTATTTACTTTTATTTATATTGCTATAAGCATGATGATTAAAAAACCATCAAAGAAGGAAATAGAACTTAAAAGTATTAAAAGTGTCGCAATTGCAAATTTTGCTGCAAATATAAGTGGGCAGCATAGAGTTTATTCACCACGAAGTGAATCATCAGGAGGAAGTGGATTTTCTGGTGGCGGAGGTGGCGGCTTCTCCGGCGGTGGCGGAGGTGGCGGAGGTGGCTTCTCCGGTGGTGGAGGTGGCCACAAGTTCTAAAGCAAAAAAGAGATATACAAAAGTATATCTCTTTTATGTTTAAATATTCATCTTATAGAAACTCTAAAAAATGATTAAGTAGTCCAAGAATACCAGTAGCTACTGGTATAATTAAACCAATTGCTGTCCATCTAAAAAATTCATGTTTTGTATTCCTTAATCCAACAATAGCAATAATTGCATATAATGGAGCTGTCAAACCAAATAAAAATCCTAATATATTAAATAATAAATGAAATTTACTATTCTTATAACAATTTTCACATAGTACTTCTCCTAGACCAACTTCTTTAGAACAATTATGACAATAATGTTTTGACATTGATGAGCCTCCTTTCATATTATAAATAAATCATTACATAATAATTATAATATACAGACATGTATATTTGTCAATTACTAGTATACAAAATCATTTAATTTGACATAAACAAAAAAAAGTACTATAATTAGTATTGATTTGTTGATGAAGAAGTTATCCCAGTAGTTAATTCAAAACTCTATACAGGAAAAAATGGTCAGCGACTGAGAGCCATTTAGAAAGGTGAATTAATGAATTTCAATAATGGAGTCAAAACGTGGTCGAGCGTTAATCGATAGAGGTAGTAGAAATACTATGAATAAAGGTGGTACCACGAGAAATTCGTCCTTTGAGGATGGATTTCTCTTTTTTTTATCAACATAAAAAGAAAGGAAGATAATATGAAAGAGAATTTAGAAAAGATACTTAAACAAGGTCTAGAAAAAATTGAAAAGACAAAGACAGTAGAAGAAGCACAAGAAGTAAAAAAAGACTTAATGGGTAAAAATAGTGAATTAACTAAAGTCTTAAAAGGTATGAGTAGTCTATCTGCTGAAGAGAAAAAAGAAATAGGTATGAAAGCTACTGAAATTAGAGAAGAATTTACTAAGAAATTAGAAGAAAAAGAAGGAGAGATTATCTCTAATAAAAGTGTTTTAGATGAACCATTAGACTTAACACTACCAGGTAAACATGTAGGAGAAGGTGCACTTCATCCTATTACACAAATGTGTTATGACTTAAACGACGCTTTCTTATCACTAGGATTTGAATTATATAGTGAAGATGATATTAGTAGTGAGAAGTTTGTATTCGATAATTTAAACTTTGCTGCTGATCATCCTGCTAGACAAATGATGGATACTTATTGGATAGAAGGAACTGAAAATAAAAATGCTGAAGAAAGATTATGTTTAAGGCCACATTTAACTGGAGGATCAGTTAGAAAATTATTAAGAGATGGAGCTCCTGCTAGATTTATTTATCCAGGAAGAGTTTATCGTAATGAAGATGTAGACTCTGGGCATGAAAGAGCTTTCTTCCAATATGAAGCTTTAATAGTTGATAAAGATATTTCATTCTCATCAGGATTAGTAATGATTAAAACTATTTTAGAAAAAGTATTTGGTAGAGAAATAAAGGTAAGAATGAGAGAGGGATTCTTCCCATTTACTGAACCAGGATATGAGATTGATATGGAATGTTTAGTATGCGGAGGAAAAGGTTGTAAGGTATGTAAGAATAATGGTTGGATAGAAGTTATGCCTGGAGGTGTAATTCATCCAAATGTATTACGTGCTGCTAATTTAGATCCTAAAGAATGGACTGGATTCTATATAAATATAGGTTTAGAAAGATTAGTAATGATGCGCTATGGAGTAGATGATATTAGATTATTCCATAGTGGAGATTTACGTTTCTTAAAACAATTCAAGTAGGAAGGAGATTATTATGAAGATATCATTAAATTGGGTAAAGAGATATGTAGATTTACCAAAAGATTTAACAGCTAAACAAATAGCTTACGATTTAACATTAAGAACAGTAGAAGTAGAATCAGTAGAATATACTAAAGATAAATTCCATGATATTGTCGTAGGTAAAATATTAGAAGTAAAAGATCATCCAAATGCTGATTCATTAAAGATATGTATTACTGATATTGGAGATAAGACTCCTGTACAAATTGTTTGTGGAGGAGAAAATCTTTATAAAGATGAATTAGTAGTAGTATCTAAACCAGGTGCTGAAGTATATTGGCATGGTGAAGATCAATTAGTTAAGATAAAAGAAACGAAAATGCGTGGAGAAGAATCATATGGAATGATTTGTGGAGCTACAGAAGTATATTTAGATCAATTATTCCCACCAAAAACAGAAAGAGAAATAGTTGATTTATCTGGTATTAAATGTAAGCCAGGAGATGAAATAGCTGATGTAGTTTATATGGATGATGTTGTCTTAGAAATAGATAATAAATCATTAACTAATAGACCAGATTTATGGGGACACTATGGTGTTGCTAGAGAATTAGCAGCTATCTATGATTTAAAATTAAAAGAATTACCAAAGTTAAAATTAGATAGTAAATTACCAAAGTATAAATTAGAAATAAAAGAACCAAAAAAATGTAATAGATATACAGCTACAGAAATAGAAGGATTGGATACTAGAAAATCACCTCTATGGATGCAAGCATTAATTATTAATGGTGGTATGAGACCAATCAATGCTATTGTTGATATTACAAATTATATTATGTTAGGAGTAGGTCAACCATCTCATGCCTTCGATAGAACACATGTTGAAGGTGAAAAAATAATAGTTAGAAATGCTAAAAAAGATGAAAAACTATTATTATTAGATGATAAGGACTTAGACTTAACAGAAGATGATTTAGTAATTGCTGATGCTAAGAGTCCATTAGGACTAGCTGGTATCAAAGGTGGTAAAAAAGATTCTATTTTAGAAGATACTACAGGAGTAGTATTTGAAATAGCTAACTTTACTGCTAGTGATATTAGAAAAACTGATAAGAGATTTGATGAAAAGACAGATTCATCTATTCGTTATGAAAAAGCAATTGATACAGAAAGAGTAGAACAAGGATTAGCTTGCGGATTAGAATTATTTAAAGAAATATTCCCAGACTGTAAGATAGTATCTTTTGCTGACGAATATCCTATTAAGACTGAAAGAGCAAAAATAGATGTAGAACAAGAATTCTTAGATGTACGTTTAGGAAAAGTGTTAGATAGAAAGACAATTGAAAAAGTATTAACATCTCTAGGATATGATGTTAAGTATGAAAAGGGAGTATATCATGTAGTTGCTCCAGTATGGAGATCTACAGGAGATGTATCTATTAAAGATGATGTAATGGGAGATATTGCTAGAATACTAAGCTTTGAAAGTTTTGAAGCTAAACCATTACCAGTAAATTTTGAACATGCTGTTATTCAACCAAAAGAAAAACTAGAAAGAAATTTGAGAGAATATTTAGCATTCCGCTGTGGATTCAATGAAATATTTACTTATCCATGGATAGATGAAAAGTATATTAAAGCAGCTAAGATAGATACAACTAAAGCAATTAAACTAGCTACTCCACCAGCGCCAGAATTAGCTATTCTTAGATGTTCACTAATTCCAGGAATGCTAGAAGTAGTATCTAAGAACTTAAGATATTATAATGAATTTAGAGTCTTCCAAATGGCTCAAGTATTTGAAGATGGAGAATATCATGAATCAACAGAAGAAGAAACACTTCCAATTCATAAACAATATTTAACAGGTTGTGTAGTAGGAAAGAACGCTAAAGATATCTTCTATGAAATAAAAGGTGTAGTAGAAGATATGGCTAGATATAATCATATGGAAGAAATATACTTTACTCATGAAGAAAAACCTAGTTGGGCTGATGTTAATGCTTACTTAAATATTAAATTAGGTAGTGAAGAAATAGGCTCTTTAGGTTTAGTATCTGTTTATACAATGTCTGAATCTAAGATTAAGAGAACTAATGTAGCTATGTTTGAAATTAATGTTGATAAACTAGTACCATTAGATTCTCGTACTAATGAATTTAAACATTTACCACAATTCCCATTAGTAGAAAAAGACTTATCTATCCTAGTAGATGATGATGTTAAATGGGAAGATATTACTAAAGTAATTAAGTCTAAAGTAAAATCAATAGAATTTATTGAAGAATACAGAGGTAATCAAATACCAGAAGGTAAGAAATCAATTACTCTAAGAGTAAAAATAGGTAATGAAGATAGTACTATGACATCAGATGAAATTAATACTAAGATGAATAACATCATGAAGACATTAAGTAATCAATGTAAAGCAGTACTAAGAGAAGAATAAAGAAGTCAAAAGACTTCTTTTTTTTGACTTATATAATATTTTGTGTTATTGTAATGGCAAAATTCAACTAGGGATGTTTTATAATAAAAGGAAGGATTCAAATAAATGAAAAAAAGTATTAGTAACATAGCTATGTTAGCAAGAGAAATATCTGATAAAATAGGTTATCCACTATTTATTGATAGTTATTATGGAGATGAATATTATGGCCAAAAATATGTTTATGACAAACTAAAAATAATTAAAACAGAAGCAGGTATTACAATATATATTGGTAAAACAAAAGTATTAGATACCAGTACTAATTATTATATGGATGGTAATTGGACAGAATTAATAAGTTTAGTACATGCTCAAATACCTAGTGTATTAGCTGAAAGAGAAATCAAGGAGAAAGAAGTATTAAAGAAAAAGAAAGAATTAAAAGAATTAGAAGATTATTTTAAAGAATATATTAGAATAAACAATAAAGAAAATAATGTAATTAATTCAGTTAACTCTTCTTTAAATAAACAAAATATTTCTATAGTTAAAGAAAAAAGAGCTCATTATACTCCTAATTTAATCGAGGATTATTCTAGTGCTTTTGAATACTTTGTTTTTGTTATTTATTATCAAGGTAAAAAAGTTCTTGAATTTAGAGATAATATATGTGATATATATGGCAATATAGATTACATTGTGAAAGAATATGAATCAGGAAATTGGGTAAATACCTTTAAAACAGTAATGAAAAAAGGCTCTGAATTAGATGAACTAGAAACATATAGAGAGACAAATAATATTGTCGAAGAACTAATGAAATCTTTAAGAAAAAAGAAAGGCTAATAGTAGTCTTTTTTTGATATAATAAAGTAGGTGGTTAGTAATGAAAGATATCGCATTAAAAATAATAGATGATTTAAAGAAATACGATTCACTATATGTAATAGGTCATAATAATACAGATGCTGATTCATACTTTTCTAGTTACATATTATCAGTAATATTAAAATCATTTGGATTAAATACTAAATTTTCTATTCTAGAAGATTATAAATTACTAGAAGAAGATAAAGATTTAATGAATGACTATTTAAAAGAAAAACCTAATATTATTAAATATAGCGAATTAAAAGATAAAAATATTATTCTAGTAGATCATAATGATCCATCTCAATCAGTAAAAGATAATCCATGTAATATAGTTCTATCTATAGATCATCATATAGAAACTAATAGAGTTAAAAATAGTTATTCTATTGAATATACAAGTACTGCTTTATATATTTATGATTTATTTAAAGAAGTATATGACTTTTCTAAAGAATTAAAAGAATTAATAGCCTTAACAGTAATGACTGATTCTTGTTACTTAACTACATCTAGATTTAAAGATAGTGATAAATTATTATATAACGAATTAAATGTTGATTTAGATGTTACTAAAGTAAGAGATAAGTACTTTAAAACAATTGATTTTAATTCAGAAGTTGACTATAACATCAATAATAATCATAAAGTATATCATGTAGATAATATGGAAATAAATAGAATAATATTTAAGAGTTATTCAAGAGATAGAAAGTACTTAGAAGAATATATAAATAGAGCTAATGAACTATATAGTAATAATCTATTTATTTGGAATGAATTTGATACTTTAATTACAGAAGTATATTACAAAGGTGAATTCTTAAAAAAATATGATCATATTGTTACTAGTAGTATGTTAATTACAAAAGACTTGATTAAAGAAATTAGAGAAAAATATAATTGACAAGAATAATTATAATGATATAATTAATGTACAATTTACATTATCAAGAGCAAGGGAGAGAATTGGCTCAATGAACTTGCACCAACCTATTAAGTTAGGTGGTAAAACCAACAAAGCATAGCTTTGAATGATAAATACGAATTAGCCTTATACATTCGTATAAGGTTTTTCTTTTCTTGATAGTGTTTGTTGAGAAAGGAGTTAAATATGAAAAGTAAAGCTCAAATACTTATAGAAGAAATTAACAAAATATGTGAAGAAAGAGGTTTATCAAAACCAAAAGAAATAAAAAGAGAAGGAAGTTTTATCTATATTCCTTCAAAAGAAAAACAAAAAGAATTATTAGAAAAAAAGAATAAGCAATAATATGTTATAATATAAATGGTGATAATATGAATTATGAAATAGTTGATGCTACTATAGAAGAAAAAGATAAATTATATAGATTACTTCAATATGCTCTATATGATGGATCACAATATATAGATAATGAAATTAATGAAGATTGTATATTTGAATATGATTGGTTTGACAATTACTTTAATGATTCAGATAGACATGCATATTTTATAAAGCATAATAAAGACTATTTAGGCATGGTTTTAGTTAATGAGAATCATATCTTTAATCAAGAAGGTAAATCAGTTGCAGAGTTCTTAATATTACCTAAATATAGAAGACATCATATTGGTAAAAAAGTGGCTTATGATATCTTTGAAAGGTTTAAAGGAGATTGGGAAGTTCAACCTATGGAGAATAATCCTATAGCTTATACTTTTTGGAAAAATATTATTGCTGAATATACTAATAATGATTATGTAACTAAGAATGATGGTACAGAAGATGTATTTATTTTTAATAATAAATAATTTACTTGGAGTTGATTAATATGGAAATATCATTTGCATCGTTTTTTAGTAATTTAATAAGTAATTATAGTCTGTTAATAACTACTATATTAATATCAATAGTTATGTTTATAAATGGCTGTTCTGATGTACCTAATGCTATAGCTACATGTATATCGACTAGAAGCTTAAAGCCTAAGTTGGGTATAATATTAGCTTTAATTAGTAATACATTAGGATTAATACTAATGACTTATATTAGTTCTAATGTAGCTAAATCAGTCTATAACTTAGTTAATTTTGGAGGGTCTCCATCTACTAGTTTAATCACATTATGTTGTGCTTTAGTAGGAATTAGTATTTGGTGTTTTATAGCTTGGAAATTTGGTATACCATCTAGTCAATCACATGCCTTAATAGCGGGTATATCAGGGGCAGCTATTGCCTTAATGGGTAACTTCTCGGCAATTAACTTTAATGAATGGAAAAAAGTGTTATATGGTTTAATAATAATAAATTTATTAGCTTTTATTCTAGGTTATATAATTACTAAAATAATAGAGTTTATTTGTAAAGAAATGGATAGAAGAAAAACTAATAAGTTCTTTAAATTTAGCCAAATAATAGGAGCCCTAACTACTTGTTTTATGAATGGTGCTCAAGATGGGCAAAAGTTTATGTCATTTATGTTACTAGGAGTAGTTTTGTCCAATGGAATGATTCCTGGTAGTACTAATTTCTCTATACCATTATGGTTAATGATATATACATCAATAATTATATCTTTAGGAACATTAATAGGTGGTATGAGAATAATTAAAATAATGGGAACTAAAGTTACCAAAGTAGAGAGTTATCAAGGAACATCTGCTGATATAGCTAGTTCAATATGTTTATTTGGATCATCATTACTTGGTATACCAGTAAGTTCTAATCATACTAAAAACTGTGCAGTAATGGGAGTAGGGGCATCTCGAAGATTATCTAATGTAAATTGGAATATTGCTAAGAATATAGTAATAACTTGGTTTTTAACATTCCCATTCTGTGGACTATTAGGATATATATTAACTAAAGTAATAATAAGTATTATTTAATAGAAGGAGAACAATATGAAGAAAAAAGAAAAATATGATTATTTTGAAGAATTTATAAAAGTAACAGAATATATTGAAGAATCATCTAATAAACTAAAAGAATTAATGAATAATTTTAATGTAGAACAATTAGATAAAAGTATCGAAGAAATACATAAGTTGGAACACTCATCAGATAGAGTAGTTCATAAAATGCGTGAGTATTTAATAAAAGATTTTTTACCACCAATTGAAAGAGAAGATATAGCTGTGATTATTAATAAATTAGATGATATAGAAGATGGTATTGATGAAATAGCTATTGATTTTAAAATACTAAATGTAAAAAAAGTTAAAGGAGATATCTTAGAATTCGTAGATATTTTAGTTCAAGCAGCAAAAGCCGTAAAAGGTGTTTTTGAAAAACTAAGCGATTTAAAGCATCCAGAATTAATAAAAGAAAAAGTTATTGTTGTTAATAAATTAGAAGAACAAGGTGATAGAGTATATGAGCGAATTGTTTCTAATTTATATAAAGAAGAAAAAGACCCAATCGAGTTAATCAAATGGGTAAATATTTATAAGTGTTTTGAAGAAACAATTGATAGTTGTGAAGAAATAAGTGATTGTATCCAAGATGTAATAATGAAAAATTCATAAAAAAAAGACCCTTTGGTCTTTTTATTTTGCAGTTGATCTAGCTTTATAGATACCAAATCCTAATCCACCAGCAATTACTAAAATAAGAAGTAGGATTAATGCATCATTGCTTCCATTATCATCACTAGATTTTTTCTTAGTAGGATTATCAAGATATTTCATAACATCATATCTAGCAGATACATCTTGAGCATATACAGCATCAATTTGAGTTTTGATTTCTTCAGCATAATCCGCTTCAGAGAATCCGCTCCAAGATTTGTCTCCGATAATGATATATGGAACACCTTCAGCTGTTTCACCTCTAGCTTTAGCAACTTTTTCCATTAAAGCAGCATTGTCTTCGTTGTACCATGTTTCATAATCAACGATTTTATATTTGCTTCCATATTCTCCTTCGATACCACTGAACCAAGTTAAAGCTTCTTCACAGTGAGGACATCCTTCACCTCTGAAAATATAAACTGGAACTTTGTTATCTGTTGCTTCTGGATTTTCAGCAACTACTTCTTCATCAGCAGCAAAAACAGCAACTGGAACTAATAAAGAAACTACTAATAAAATCACCAAATACTTAATATTTTTCATAAAAACCTCCTATAAAAATAATAACACAAAACAAATAATTAAACAATTGATTTATCAAATTTTGGAATAAAACTTTCCTTAGCCGTATCTCCTTCTTGAATAAAGGCATTAGTAACTCCAATAGTTAATGCAAAATTAATTACCTCATCATAGTCCTCTTCAGATAACTTTTTAAGTAAATTATCATACTTACAAGTACTAGGTGGAGTATATTGATTCATAATACTAATGAAAATATCATCTTTATAAGTTTTATATAAGTAATTAATTATTTCTTTAGCTTCATGTTTATGACCAGGTAGAATTAATACTCTAACTATTAATCCTTTTTTCATAAGATTGTTTTTTATTTCAAATTTACCTATCTGTCTATACATTTCATCAATAGCCATAGTAGCAGTTTCAAAATAGTTTCTACAACCAGAATACTTTTCCCCTAAAGAGTCATCAAAGTAGCGTAAATCAGCTAAATAAATATCAACTAGACCTCTCATCATCATTAAGGTACCTACATTTTCATAACTACTTGTATTATAAACTACAGGTATATGTAATTTATCTTTAACCTTTATTAATACTTTTCTAATTTGGGGAGTATAGTGAGTAGGGGTAACTAAATTAATATTATGAGCACCTTTTTCTTGTAATTCCAAGATTATTTCTTCTAGTCTCTTATTAGATATTTCTTTACCATAACCATCTAAAGATATCTTCTTATTCTGACAATATAAACATCTAAGATTACAATGAGAAAAGAAAATAGTCCCACTACCTTTAGTACCAGAAATAACAGGTTCTTCCCATTTATGAAGACTATAATAAGCCAGTTTTACTTTGTTAGAAGCTCCACAATAACCTTTTTCCTTATATCTATTTACTCCACATTTTCTAGGACAAATTGTACAATTAGTTAATAAATTCATAAATATCCCTCTAAAATATTTTAACACAAAACAAAAAATAGCCGAAGCTATTTTAATATTTTATATGTACTATGTCTGATTAGAATTAATCTTTTTATGAAAATTATTTTCAGAAGTATTACTAACTTCTTCAGATGATTCTTTATTATTAAACATTTCATCTAATTCACTTTTAGAATTAGATTTTTCAGTAGATCTTTGAATACTCATAAATTTTTCACGTGAAATTACAGCTTTAAAAATCTTAGTATCGCCAAACATCTTTTGAAAAACATCTTCTTTAGTTTCACTAACATCAAAACCTCTTTCACTAAAAAGATTCTTAGTTAATCTTAATGTAGGAGATACAGCCATTATCACAGTAATTTCTTTTTCAGAAGTATTTAGTATTTCATTTATTTTAGCTAAAGCATCATCTAATTTAGGAGTAACTACATCTTTTAGATATCTACTAGGGCCTCCAGCTTGAGCCATATCTTTTTTTACTGATTTAGGAACTACATGGATATGTAGACAATTTTTAGTAATTCTACAATCAAATAAATCATTTAAGTCATAATGCCTTTGTTCCTCTATAGGAATATTTTCTGGACTAGGATTTTTTTCTTTGTTTTCATAATTCATAATTCTTTGTTCAACGATTCTCATCATTTCTTCAATGATTTGATCATCGCTTAAATCTTTATTCATGAAGATATCTAAAGCCTTTTTCTCTAATACTTCAAGACTTTCAGTAAATAAATATTTATATTTTACATATATAGTTCTAACAGAAGTTAATATATAACTTTTCTTTCTTTCGTGTTCATCCATACTATCACATCCAAAATAATTATATCATAAGATTAATAATAATTGACATATATTTTAAATCGAATTAGAATAAAACCAAGAAAGGAGAATGGGCTTTGAAAAAGTATTGTGCAGAATTTATCGGAACACTAGTTTTAGTATTATTTGGAACAGGTATTGCAGTAGTTTCAGGAGGAGATTTAGTTGCGACAGCATTAGCATTCGGTTTAGCAATAGTTGCGATGGCATATGTAATAGGTGATGTTTCTGGATGTCATGTAAATCCAGCAGTATCTTTAGCAATGCTAATTTCTAAAAAACTAGCAGTTAAAGATTTTTGCGGTTATGTAATTGCGCAAGTTTTAGGTGCTTTGGCTGGAACTGCTATTCTTTACTTAATTCTAAGTACTACTAGTCTAGGAACTGTTGCTCTAGGAGCTAATGGATATGGTAATTTATCAGCAACTAATATTAGTTTACTAGGAGCTATAGTTACTGAAGTAATTCTAACATGTGTATTTATTTATACTATTTTAGGAGTAACTAGTGATGAAAAGAAATCTAGTGTGTCTGGTATAGTTATTGGTTTAACATTAACATTCGTACACTTGATAGGAATTAGATTAACTGGTACATCAGTTAACCCAGCTAGAAGTTTAGCACCAGCTATCTTCTTAGGAGGTAGTGCTTTAAAACAAGTATGGGTATTCATATTAGCACCATTGGTAGGAGGATCTTTAGCAGCAGTCTTATTTAAATATTTAAACGAAGAAAAAAAGACTACTAAAAAATCTAGAAAATAAAAAAAGATATCATTTTTTGATATCTTTTTCTTTTTCATCAAATACTACGTTCATAAGTAAATTCTGAGTAATATCATTTCTAGTCATACGCACATCTTTAAAATCATAGATTATGTTTTCAATTCCTTGCCATAAAGCAAATGAAAAGATGAAGCAGAATACTTCCATAAAGAAATCAAAAGTAGTATTAAAATACAAAAAGCCATAAAATGTTAATGATAAAATACCTATTAATATCAATTTAAATATTTCATTACGATACCTAATATATTCTTTTTGAATTTTATATAATTCAATTGCATAATGCTCTTTCATAATATGTTGAACTCTACCTTGTTCTTCTTTAGTTAAATTTAATCCTAATATATGAAATTGAATTTGAACATTACAATCTAACATAGAAGTTTTTTCTTCAACAAACTCATAAATTTCATTATTTAAATCAAGCTGATTATTAATGGTTCTTTCATCAAACAATTGATGTTTATTACTTAACTTTATGTAGATATCAGCATCTCCATCATCTGTTAAGTATTCATTTTTTATATAATCATCTAAGTATTGTTTATTAGAATATTGTTTAATTTTTTCCTTCATTGTAGTTTTAAAATCATTCATATTCTCACCTATCATTCATTATAGCATTATTCAATTTCAATTCCAATAGGACAATGATCACTACCTTGAACATCACTATAAATTAAAACATTCTTAACATTAGCAATAAAATCTTTATTAACTATAAAATAATCTATTCTCCAACCAATATCTTTACTTCTAGATTGAAACATATAACTCCACCAAGTATATTTAACCTCATTAGGATTATAATACCTATAAGTATCAATAAAACCACTATTTAATAACTCAGTCATTTTATTTCTTTCTTGATCAGTAAATCCAGCAGAAAAGTGATTAGTTTTAGGATTCTTAATATCTATTTCTTCATGAGCAACGTTTAAATCTCCACAGTAAATAACATTTTTCTTAAGTTTTAAATCAAGTAAGTAATTTCTCATAAGATCTTCGAATCTCATTCGAGAATCCATTCTTTCTAATTCTCTTTTAGCATTAGGTACATAGCAATTAACTAAATAAAAATCATCAAATTCTAAGGTGATTGTTCTTCCTTCACTATCATATTCGGAATCATCAATACCATATTTAACACTAATAGGTTCTATTTTAGAATAAATCATTGTACCTGAATATCCTTTTCTTTCGGCTGGGAATAAAAACTCTTTATAACCTAAAGGATGAAAGGGATTTTGTTCCTCCAATACCTTAGTTTCTTGAAAACAATAGATATCAGCTTTTTCTTTAGAAAAGAATCTATCTAAACCTTTATTTAAACAAGCTCTTAGTCCTGCGACATTCCATGATATTATTTTCATATATACTCCTTTACACTATAATTTTAACATAATTGTCTAAATAAAATAAGTATATGTTATAATTATAATAGGTGATAGTATGGGGCAAGAGACTATTAAAACTGGTGAATATAGTAACTTTGATGCAGGTGCTAAAACCGTAGATACTTTAAAAAGTAAGCTTGAAACAGAAAATAATAATATTGATAGTAATCGTACTAAATTACTTAATGATTCTGTTTTTATGGGGCCAATTGCTGATAGTTGCGGTGAAGAATTTGATAAATTAAAAAATCAACTTAATTTAATTTGCGATAATTTTGGCACTGTAAGTTCATTCTTAACACAATCAAAAAGTAATTATCAAACTGCTGATGCTAATTCTAAAGCTAAATTCTTATCAATTAAAGAGAACGGTAAAGTTGCTATTACTGAAGGTTTAGCAGGAGGATATTATGTAAATCCTAAATGTCCAAAATATCAGTCTGATTTTATTAATAAAATATTACCATATGCTCTTAATTTATATAATGAAAAAGGTATATTACCATCTCTAACAATAGCTCAAGCTTGTAAAGAAAGTAAGTTTGGTCAAGCAAGACCTGGTAATGGTCATAATATATTTGGAATTAAATCAGCAGGTTGGAGTGGTAAATCAGTTAATGCTAGGACTACTGAAGATACTGGAAAATCTATTGAATCAGTAAATGCTGACTTTAGAGATTATGATTCCTATGAAGCAGCGGTTAAAGATTATGGAGAAGTGCTATCTTTAGAGAGATATGATGCTGTAAGAAGTGCAAAAGATTATAAGGAAGCTGCTCATGCAGTAAAAGCTGGTGGTTATGCAACTGGTAGAAATTATGATAATAGTTTAATTAATGATTATATTGAGCCTTATAATTTAAATCAATGGGATCCAGTAAAATAGATAGTTTAACTATCTATTTTTTTATTTGTAAGATATAATAGAATAAAGGATGATACTATGAAAGAACAAAATAATACTAATGTTAGATGTCCTAATTGTGGAGTTAGTGATGTTACATATAATATTGAAAAGAAAAAATTAGTTTGTAATTACTGTCACACAGAATATGAACCAGAAAGTATAGAAGGGCTTGAAATAGAGTCTAAAGATCTTACACATGACAGACGCAGTAGTGGAACTAGTGATATTAGTGAAAACACTAGTAATACTATTACATTAAAATGTGATGGCTGTGGAGCAGAAGTAGTAATAAATAGAGAAGAATCAGCTAATGCAAGATGTCACTGGTGTAGAAGTATCTTGTCATTAAATTCACAAGTAGAAAACGGTATTACTCCAGATGTTATATTACCTTTCTCACTTAATAGGGAAGACGCTAAGAAAAAAATAGAGGAGTTTGTAAGTAAAAGAAAGTTTTATGCAAATAAACGTTTTAGAGAAGAATTTACTACAGATAATATAATAGGAGTCTATTTCCCATATATGCTAGTAGATGCTAATTGTCATGGAATATTTGAAGGGGAAGCAGGACATCTTATAAAAGAGTACAAGAAAGTGGATATAGAAACAGGAACAGAAAATACTGTATATGATATAGATGTATATGAAATAACTAGAGAGTTTGATATTACAATAGATGATTTATCAATAGAATCATCTCTTGATAAACTTGATAATAAGAACAATAGTAAAACTACAAATGTTATTAATAGTATTATGCCGTTTGATACAGATAAATGTATTAAGTTTCAATCTAATTATTTAGTAGGTTATAACTCTGAAAGAAGAGATGTTAATGTAGAACACCTTGAAGAAAAAGTAGAACAAGAATTAAAAGATGTCGCAAGAAACTCTCTAAGTAAAGACTTAGAATTCTACAATAGTGGAGTAAAATGGAGATCAGAACAATTAAATATTAAAGGTAAACAATGGGTATCCGCATATTTACCAGTTTGGTTATATTCTTATAAAGATAAGAAAGATATTCTACACTATGTAGCAGTTAATGGTAGAACAGGAGAAACTATGGGTAGTGTACCAATAAATAGAATTAGACTAACTACTATTACAGTATTAATATTCTTAGTATTTATGGCTGCGGCTTATTTCATTAACATGAGTAAGGGAATGTCTTATGTTCTTCTTATATTAGGATTCTTAGTAGCTATGATATTCTCATCTACTAATAATTCTAAATATAGAAATAGGGGAGCTAGACATACTTACGAATCTGAAACAAAAAGAGAACTAACTAACGTAATAAAGAAAGATAAGAAAGTTAGAACTAGAGAAGCTAATCTAACTAGAAGTATTGGTGATAATAGCAAAGATGTAAAAGGGGAAAACATAAAAGTAAATAAATAAAAAAAGAGTATTTCAAAGTGAAAGTTGTTGAAATCAAACACTTTTTATGATATACTCTTTTTATCTGTTGAAACAGGGGATTAGTTAAATGGTATAATAATGGTCTCCAAAACC
>JAFRIS010000021.1 GCA_017432665.1 Bacilli bacterium | reverse complement strand
TGGAGCAGAAGTTGGAGGAACTTTAAAAATCTACGGAGGACAAGTTATTAAATATGGTGATTTTATTACTGCAATAATTAATTTCTTAATTATGGCATTAGTATTATTCTTCATCTTAAAAGGATTTAATAAACTTGCATCAATTGGTAAAAAAGAAGAAGAGGCAGTTGCACCTAAAACTGATGAAGCTATTTTACTTGAAGAAATTAGAGATTTATTAAAGAAAAGAAAATAATGCAAAGATTCCTTAGGGAATCTTTTTTCTTGTTTAATTATTATATATAAGATATACTAGGCATGGATTAAGGGGATATTTATGGAATGGGAAATAGGAAATGTTACAATTAAAAATCAAGTAGTCTTAGCTCCTATGGCAGGAATATGTAATTCAGCCTTTAGAAGAATTTGCAAAGAAATGGGTTGTGGTTTAATATATGCTGAAATGGTCAGTGATAAAGCTATTACATTTCAAAATAAAAAGACGTTAGATATGTTATATATGACCGATGAAGAAAGACCTATTGCACAACAAATATTTGGTAGTGATAAAGAGTCTTTCATTGAATCAGCTAAATATATTTATGAAGTAATGAAACCAGATATTATAGATATTAATATGGGTTGTCCTGTACCTAAAGTAGCTGTAAGAGCACAGGCAGGATCAGCATTATTAAAGAATCCTGAAAAGATTTATGAAATAGTTAAAGCTGTAGTAGAAGCAGTTCCAATTCCAGTAACAGTCAAAATTCGTAGTGGTTGGGATAGTAAAAGTATTAATGCTGTAGAGGTTGCAAAAATTATAGAAAAAGCAGGTGCTTCTGCTATTTGTATTCATCCACGTACTAGAAGTCAAGGATATAGTGGTAAATCTGATTGGTCTATTATTAAATCTGTTAAAGAAGCTGTATCAATTCCAGTAATAGGTAATGGAGATATAAAGACACCTGAGGATGCAAAAAGAATGCTTGATGAAACTGGCTGTGATGCAGTAATGATTGGTAGAGGAGTTCTTGGTAATCCTTGGTTAATAGAAAATACTATTAATTATTTAGATGGTAAAACTACTAGAGAAATATCTATCGATGAGAAAGTAGATATGTGTTTAAAGCACTTAGAAATGTTAAAAGAATTAAAAGATGAAAAAAAGGCTTGCTTAGAGATTAGAAATCATATTTCATGGTATTTCAAAGGAATAAAGTCTGTTAATGAATTGAAAAAGAAAATCTATCAAACAACTAATATTCATGATATAATTCTATTGTTAAATGAATTTAAGGAGGTATCTCATGAAAACTAAGAAAGAAAAAGCTTATTTTGTCCAGAGATTAATTGCTTTTTTGATAGATATATTACTAGTTTCTGTAGTTGCATCTTTAGTAGCTACTCCATTTGTTGATAGTAAGGAAAGCAAAAAAATAACAGATGAAGTTAATCAATTGATAGAGCAAGCAACTAAACAAGAAATAACTACTGAGGAATTTACAAATAGAAATATGGATCTTAGCTATAGTTTGGCTAGAAAGAATGGTTTTATTTCATTAATAACTATAGTTTTAAATATATTATATTTTATAGTTTTTCAATTATATAATAAAGGACAAACTATTGGTAAACAATTAATGAAAATTAGGATAAAATCAGATCTCAAAGAATTAACTATGAATCAGATGATTTTTAGATCATTAATTGCAAATACAATATTATTAGATATTATTACTTTTATGTTTATGCTATCAAATTCTAGAAGTGTTTATTTCTATGGATTAACAGTATTTAGTACTATTCAATATATTATTACTATTATGTCTATATTTATGGTATTAATAAGAAAAGATGGACGTTCTATTCATGATTTATTAGCACATACACAAGTAGTAAGAGATTAAAAGAGGAGTGAAAAAATGGAAAGAAATTTTACAGAACAAGAATTAGTTAGAAGAGAAAAAGCAGATAAATTAAGAGAAATGGGTTTAGATCCATTTGGTCATAGATATGATAGAGAAGATTATGCTAAAGATATTAAAGAAAAATATCAAGATGTAGATCATGATGCTTTTGAAAATATGGAAGATACTGCTAAAGTAGCAGGTAGAATTATGTTTATTAGAAAGATGGGAAAAGCTTCATTCTTTACTATTCAAGATAAAACAGGTTCTATTCAAATATATATTTCAATAAATGATATTGGAGAAGAAAATTATAATTTGTTCAAAAGTGCAGATATCGGAGATATCGTAGGTGTATACGGAAAAGTAATGAAGACTAAGACAGGTGAAGTAACTATTAAATGTTTAGAATATACTCATTTAGTTAAGGCACTTCGTCCATTACCAGAAAAATTCCATGGATTACAAGATAAAGAAGAAAGATACAGAAGAAGATATGTAGACTTAATGATGAATGAAGATGCTAAAAAAGTAGCTTTCTTAAGACCTAAAATTATTCGTTGTATTCAAGAGTTTTTAGACGGTAAAGGTTTTGTTGAAGTAGAGACTCCAGTTTTAACCACACTTCTTACAGGAGCAAGCGCTAGACCATTTGTTACTCATCATAATGCTCAAGATATGGATATGTATTTAAGAATAGCTTTAGAGTTACCGTTAAAGAGATTATTAGTTGGTGGTATGGAAGCTGTTTATGAAATAGGTAGACAATTTAGAAATGAAGGTATGGATCAAAAACATAATCCTGAGTTTACTTCTTTAGAAGCATATCTTGCTTATGCGGATTTAGATACATGGATGGATTTAACTGAAGAGATGTATCATAATATTGCTAAGATGATAGGAAAAGATGTTTATCATTGGAATGGAGAAGATATAGATTTATCTAAACCATTTAGAAAAGCAACAATGTGTGAAGTAATTAAAGAAACAATTGGGATTGATTTTAAGAAAATAAAAGATTTAGATGAATGTTTAAAACTAGCAGAGGAACATCATATAGAATTAGAAGAACATGAAAAGACTTATGGGCATATAGTATCTAAGTTTTTTGAAGAGTATGGAGAAAAGACTTTGATTCAACCAACATTCTTATGTGAACATCCATTAGAAATTTCTCCACTTACTAAAAAGAATCCAGATGATCCAAGATTTGTTGATCGTTTTGAATTATTCATAGGCGGAACAGAATTAGCTAATGCTTATACAGAGTTAAATGATCCTATTGATCAATTAGAAAGATTTGAGGCACAATTAGCTGAAAGAGATTTAGGCAATGAAGAAGCTAATGATATAGATTATGACTTTATAGAAGCTTTAGAGTATGGTATGCCACCTGCTGGAGGAATTGGTTATGGAATTGATAGAACAATTATGCTATTTGCAGAACAAGATTCTATTAGAGAAGTAATTTTATTTCCAACAATGAAAGAAAAGAACAAAGAACTTTAGTTCTTTTTTTTTTGAAAAAAAAGTGTAAACACTTGTAAAATTAAATGTAAAAAGTTATAATTATTATGGGAGGAGAATTATGAAAGAGAAAATGTTTAAAGTCGTTCTTTGCGTATGTGCACTTATCATCTTACTTTTAGCTATCTTTTTACCAAAAGCAACTTGGGCATATATTGTTGAACTTGTATTAGCTTTTGCTATGATGGGTCTTCTAATGTCTAAAACTGGCAAAAAATATAATGTTGCTAAAGTAATCTTAATTGCATTTATCGGATTAATGATTCTTAGCTGGATAATACCTGCTGCTTATTATTCGGGTGAATATATTGATCAAGGACGCACACAAATGGGATTATTTGATATGTTTAATTATCCATTAACAGCTTTGTCTTATTTTGGATATATTACATTATATATAATCTTAGTAGGTGGTTTTTATGGAGTTTTACATAAAATTCCAGCATATCGTTCATTCTTAGATAAGATTGTTAAGAAATTTGATAAAAAGAAAGAACTATTATTATCAATCATAGTAGTTTTAATCGCTTTATTAGTTTCTATTTGTGGATTACACATTGGAATAGCATTATTTGTTCCATTTGTAGTAGCTCTTATCTTCCTAATGGGATATGACAAAATTACTGCTGCATTAGTTACAGTTGGAGGTGTTTCTGCAGGTCTAATTGGAACTACATTAGCTAGTAGTAATATAAGTGTTTTAACTCAAACATTAGGATTAAAAGTTAATTATAATATTTGGGTTAGAGTTGTAATTTTACTTGCAGCTATCGCAATAGTAATCTTTAACGTAGTTGTTTATGTTAAAAGAAACTTAAAGAATGTAAAAGTTGTTAAGAAAGAAGTTAAGAGAACTGAAGCTAAAGTTGAAATCAAGAAAACAACTAAGTCTTCAAGTTCAACTAAATCTTCTAAGAAGACAACAACTAAGAAGTCTTCTAAGAAGAAAAACAACAACAAAGCAGCATTAAAAGATGGAAAAGTAATCGTTCTTACTGAGGCTGAAACAGTAGAGTCTGATTCTGATTTTGTTCCTAAAGGTACTGTAGGAAAGCATAGTACTTGGCCAGTAGTAACATTATTTATACTATTGTTAGTAGTATTAGTATTAGCATTCTTCTCATGGGATGCAGAAGGTTTAGGAATTCAATTATTCAACCAAATGACTAAGAGTGTTACTAACTTCGAATTATTTAAATTCCCAATCTTTGCTAAGGTTTTAGGAACAGTAAATGCATTTGGAGCTTGGACACTAACTGATATGTTTGTTCCACTAGCATTAGTAGTTCTTCTATTAGCATTCATCTATAGAATGACTGTTGAAGAAGTACTTGAAGGATTTGTTAGTGGTGCTAAGAAAGCTATGGGACCAGCAGTAGTTTCAGTATTGCTATATGGTATCCTAGTATTAGTAACATATCATCCATTCCAATTAGTAATTTATAATACATTAATAAGTATGACTAAAGGATTTAACATTTTGACTACTACAGTAACAGCAATTTTAGCAAGTTTATTTAACTCTGATATTGCTTATACTTTCCAAAGTGTTTTACCTTACTATGTTACTAAAGTAACTAATCTTAAAGATTTCTCAATTGTAGGAATTATCTTTACTGCTATGTATGGTTTAACTGCATTAGTTGCTCCAACTAGTTTAGTATTAATGGGTATATTATCTTACTTAAAAGTATCTTATAAAGATTGGTTAAAAGCTACATGGAAATTATTAGTAGAATTATTTGTAGTATTATTAGTAGTTTTCATTATATTAGCTTTACTATAGTAGTAAATATATAAAGTAGACTAATTAGTCTACTTTTTTTTGTGTCTTTTTGTTATAATATAGAGGTAGGTGATTTTATGAAGTTATTTAATACATTAAATAAAAAAGTAGAAGAATTTGTTCCTAATGTAGAAGGACAAGTTAAAATTTATACTTGTGGACCTACTGTATATCATTATGCTCATATTGGTAATTTACGTACTTATATATCTGAAGATATTATGGAAAAAGGTTTTAAATTTTTAGGATATAAAGTAGAAAGAGTTATGAACATTACTGATGTTGGACATTTAGTTGGTGATGGGGACAGTGGAGAAGATAAAATGGCAGTTGCAGCTAGAAGAGAAAAGAAAAGTTCTAAGGAAATTGCTGCCTATTATACTGAATGTTTCTTTGATGACTGTAAGAAATTAAATATTAGAAAACCAGATGTAGTATCTAATGCTACTGATAATGTTGATATGTATATAAAAATGATTACTAAACTTATTGAAGATGGGTATGCTTATTTATCTGAGGGTAATGTTTATTTTGATACTACTAAATTTGCTGATTATTATAAATTATCTGGACGTAATACAGATGATCTAATGGTAGCTGTTAGGGAAGACATTAGTGAAGATGCTGCTAAGAAAAATCCATTTGATTTTGGATTATGGTTTACTAATTCAAAATTTGATAATCAAGAATTACAATGGGATTCACCTTGGGGTAGAGGATATCCTGGATGGCATATAGAATGTTCTGGTATTTCTATTAAGTATTTAGGAGAATATTTAGATATTCATTGTGGTGCTGAAGATGCAATATTCCCACATCATACTAATGAAATAGCTCAAAGCGAAGCATATTTAGGACATAAATGGTGCAATTATTGGGTTCATTTGGGATTCTTAAACGATGAATCCGGTAAGATGAGTAAATCTAGTGGGGAATTCTTAACTGTTTCTTTATTAGAGAAGAAAGGTTATAATCCACTAAGTTATCGTTATATGTGTTTAAATTCTTACTACCATAGTCAATTAACATTTACTTATGAAATTTTAGATGGTGCTCAAAACGCTTACTTTAAATTAAAGAATAGAATAGCTAAGTTAAAACATGACAAAGTAGATGAAGTTAAGAAAAATGAATATATAGAACAATTTAAAGAAGCTATTGAAGATGATTTAAATACATCTAATATGATTACTTTAGTGTATAATGTTTTAAAAGATGATATTAGTGATGGAACTAAATATGCTATTATTGAGGAATTTGATAAAGTATTATCTCTAGACTTAACTGTTCAAGAAGAAAAAGAAGTTGATAAAGATTTAGAAAAAATGATCTTAGATAAAATAGAAGAGAGAAAAGAAGCAAAGAAAAATAAAGACTTTGCTACAGCAGATAAAATTAGAGATGAACTACTAGAAAAAGGCATTAAATTAATAGACACAAGAGAAGGAACAACATATGAATTAATATAGGATTAGTAATACTAATCCTTTTTTGTGATATAATTACTTTGGTGATATAAATGAATGTCTTAGAAATAAATGTATTAGTACTTGCTTATTTAGGAGATGCTATTTATGAGAATTATGTTAGAGAATATCTAATTAATAAAGGTATAGGAAATGTTAATGATTTGCAAACAGAGTCTTTAAAATATGTGAGTGCTAAAAGCCAAGCTAAATATATTCAAGAACTTATGGACAGTAATGTATTAATTGAAGAGGAATTAGATGTTGTCAAAAGAGCTAGAAATTATAAGACAACTTCTCACCCTAAAAATTGTGATATAGTTACTTATAAATATGCGACTGGATTAGAAGCGTTGATAGGTTATTTAAAATTAAAAGAAAATAAGGAAAGGATTGATGAAATTATGAGTTTCATCTTAAAGTAATATGTTAGTATATGGTAGAAATGTCGCTAGAGACTTATTAAAAAAAGGTAAAAATATTAGAAAAATAATAATTCAAGATAGTTTTGATGATAAAGAGATACTTTCACTTATTGAAAAATCAAATTTAAGAGTAGAATCTAAATCAAAAAGAGAAATTGATAATTTGTGTTCTGGAGTACATCAAGGTATAATCCTAGATATTCCGGATTATCAATATTATGAATTAGATGAATTGTTAGATGAAGAGATAGTAGTTATTTTAGATCACCTAGAAGATCCGCATAACTTGGGGGCTATTATTAGGACTTGTGAAGCAGCTGGTATAAAAGGAATAATAATACCAAAAGATAGACAAGTTGGAGTAAATGCTACTGTAATGAAAACAAGCGTAGGAACTTTAGATAATGTAAAAGTTGTATCAGTGAGTAATATAGTTAATACTATTGAAAAACTAAAGAAGAGTAATTTCTGGATAGTTGGTACTTCTTTAGAAGATAGTATTGATTATCGTGAAATTGATTATAGTGGCAAAATAGCATTAATAATAGGTAATGAAGGATCTGGTATATCTAATTTAGTTTCTAAAAAGTGTGATTTCTTAGCAAAAATACCAATGTATGGTAGAACTAATAGTTTAAATGCTAGTGTAGCTGCGGGTATTATGATTTATGAGATAATTCGAAATAGAAAGTAGGTATATGGAACATAAATATAATGATTATGAGCTTGTTTATATGGTTAGGGAAAATGATACGTTAACAAGAGATTTATTATATGAAAAATATAGTCCAATAATAAAAAGCATTAGTAAAGAGTTTTATCTTAAATATAAGTATTATGGGTATGAATATGAAGATTTTTTACAAGAAGCTAAGTATTTATTTTCCAAAGCAATAATTAATTATGATGATTCAAAAGGCAGTCTGTTTTATACTTTTGTAGATTTATGCCTTAGAAGAGGCTTATTAACCTTTTGTAGAAATATAAGTAACAGTAAAAAGAATAAAGCTTCATATTATTATATTGATATTAATCAATGTAATATTCCTGATGAAAAGAATTATATTGAAGATATGTTGGAAGAATGTGATATCAATAGAATTGTTTTAGAAACTATTTTGGAATTACCGTTGGAAGACAGTTCAATTTTAGAACTAAAATTTAATGGTTTTAATTATCGAGAAATAGCTACTTTATTGAATATACCTAGTACTACTGCTGAATATCGAGTTAGGAAAATCAGGAAAAAAATATTAAAACATTACTGTAAAGGGACAATTTAAAATTGTCTTTTTTTTGGTTTTAGTTTACAATTAAGATAATAGAAGGTGATTGTAATGAATAATAATTATGAATCAATACCTTTGGATCTTTGGATCATGGATCATCAAAGTGAGGAGGATATAAGAACTGTATTTATTAATATGGATATAGCTCTTAAATATATTCATGATCATGGTTATTGTGTTGAAGTTATGTACCCTTCTGAAATAGAAATATTGAATAACGAACTTGATCATATTCAATTTAAAAAATTAATTGAATTATCAAAAGATCCCAATATCAGAGCAAATATGATTAGAGAAGATATCTTTAATTCAGCACTAATGAAAATAGGTTTATATTTTTATTCTGATGGCTTAGGTTTGTCTATTAATGAAATACTTTTTCATTTAAAGCCTGAAGTATTAAAAGAAAACTTTGATTCATATTCACAAGTTATACCTAGTGGGGATGTTCCATATTATAGAGGAGTAATTTTAAGGAATGCGACTGTGTATTTTTGTGACTTTGCTTTAGAAAAGAATAATAGGGAATTACAAGAATTGGAAAAGCAATTGGAATCCGAAGGAGAAAAGACATGGGAACCAGTACAATTACAAAAGAAATCTCCTTCTAACGATAGAATAAATGACAATATATACAAGCAAATTAATGGTATTAAAGATGCTGCCTTTATAAGTACATTAGCTATCCCAACTCTAGTTTTAATAATAGCAGTGATTATAGTAGTATTTATTTGGATAATGAGTATAGCCTAATGACTATGCTTTTTTTGTGGAATTTGTTGACATTTCAACATGATTATGCTATTTTATTGGTGTAAGCACTTTGAAGTGTTTTTATTTTGGAAAATAGGAACGGTGATATTATGGCTGAAGTTCGTAAGAAACAAACAGTTAAAAAGTATAATGTAGATAAGATGCTTGAAGACAATAATAAGAAAAATAGTAAGAATAGTAAAAGTAATAAAAATACTAAAACTACGAGCACAAAGAAAGAGAATCAAAGCAATAATAGTCTTTGGACTAGATTTATGATTTTCTGTCATGGTGTTAAGAGTGAATTTAAAAAGGTTTTTTGGCCTACAAAAAGTGATATGATTAAGTATTCAATCACAACAATATTATTTATAATATTCTTGTCATTATTTTTCTATTTAATTGATGTTGTTTTTGCATTAATACAAACATTATTCGGGTAAAAAGGAGTATAAATTATGGATAAACAATGGTATGTAGTTAATACTTATTCTGGTCATGAGAATAAAGTAAAAGAAAAACTTGAAATGCGTGCTGAATCTATGGATATGCAAGACTATATCTTTAGAGTAATTATTCCAGAAGAAAAAGTAGTAGAAGTAAAAGATGGAGTAACTAAAGAAAAAGTAAAAAAGATGTTCCCTGGTTATATTCTAGTAGAAATGATTATGACAGATGAAGCATGGTATGTTGTTAGAAATACTCCTGGAGTAACAGGATTCATTGGATCTAGTGGTAAAGGAGCTAAACCAACTCCATTACAACCATATGAAGTAGATAAAATACTTGGTAATATGGGTATTAGTAGAATGAATGTTGATACTGAACTTAGTGAAGGAGCTAAAGTAAAAATCATTGCTGGACCTTTCCAAGGAATGTTTGGTACTGTTGAATCAGTAGATTTACCAACACAAAAGGTTAATTTATCAGTTGACTTATTCGGACAAGAAACTTCTGTTGAAGTTGAATTAAGTCAAATAGAAAAAGCATAATACTTGCAAATAGAGACTTGTTGTGTTATTATTTAATGGCTATATATTTTGTTATATATAGATTTAGTGGGAAGCATGGTTTCGATTTTTGAAGCGGTAATCAAGCTATTTGGACCACTCGCGAAATAAAACAATAGGAGGTGTTTTTCGTGGCAAAAGAAGCAGTTAAGAAAATAAAGATTCAAATTGAAG
>JAFRIS010000020.1 GCA_017432665.1 Bacilli bacterium | reverse complement strand
TGAACCTAGGACCCCTTGATTAACAGTCAAGTGCTCTAACCAACTGAGCTATTGAGGCATAAATGGTGGACCTGACAGGACTTGAACCTGTGACCCCACGCTTATCAAGCGTGTGCTCTAACCAACTGAGCTACAGGTCCACTTATTCGTACTCCATAATTATACTATGTTTTATGGATTTTTGCAACCAAAAAATCAGTTTTTTAAGGTTTCTATTTCAGTTGCAATAATAGAATACTATAAAAAAAGATTTAAAGTCAAGTGTTTTAAACATATTATTTACATTTAATTTTTGAAAAAACACTTGTAAATAATGTATTTTTGCGATAAAATATATATGCAACTTGGAGATGGGCTGTTAGCTCAGTTGGTAGAGCAACTGACTCTTAATCAGTGGGTCTAGGGTTCGAGTCCCTAACAGCCCACCATTTTTGCATAAGTGAGATGTTCTCTGGGAATCAGACCCAGCAAATATCTCTTTTTTTTGTAAAAAAAGAAAGTTAATTATCTTAACTTTCCTTTTGTTCCTTTCATTCCTTTTACTCCACCTCTTGCAGCAAATCCTTGAAGAATATTAGTTTCAAATGAATGTACTTTACTAATACGTTTTTTATAATCTTTAATTCCAATATTAATCATATCATCAAGTACTGAAGTAAAATTAATTCCTTTGGCATCCCATAGATAATAAGCCAAACTTCCAGGAATTGAATTTATTTCATTAATATATACTTTTTTCTCTTTTTCATCGATTAAGAAATCTATTCTAGAGTTTCCTGAAGTACCTAATGCTTTAAATGCTTTAACAGCAATTTCTTCTATTTCTTCTCTTAACTTCTTGTCTAAATCAGCTGGTAATTTACGATTAGCAGAAGCCATACCTTTACTAGAACCTTTAACTGGTTTCTTAAATCCTTTTAGTTTTCCACCTTTTCCATCACCAATATATTTATCAGTATAAGTTAAGAATTTATTAGCAGATAAAACTTCTTCTATTTCACTAACTTTTTGATGTTCGTGATTACCTAATACAGCAATATTTACTTCTTTTAAATGTTCAACTACCTCTTCTACTAATACTTTAGTATCATATTGAATAGCTGTATCAATCCCTTCTTTTAATTCATCAGCGTTATCACAAATACTTATACCTACACTTGACCCTGTAGTAGCTGGTTTAACAATAACTGGATACTTCAATTTATTAATCTTTTTCAATACTTCATCAGCATCTCTACGGTAATCAACATCATAGAACCATACGTATTTTGTCATTGGAAGACCAATACTATTCCAAATATCTTTCATAATAGTTTTATCTTGTCCAGCAACAGCAGCATAAACATCCGGTCCTACAAACGGTATACCAATTGATTGAAGATATCCTTGTAGAACACCATCCTCAACATTTGTTCCATGAACAATTGGGAAAGCAATATCTATTTCTTTTACTACTTTTCTCAATAATCCATTTTTCTTTTGTAAGACATAACTACCATCTTTGTAATATAGAACTACATTAGTACTATATTTTTTTATTAGATTAAGATCTTGATATGAGTCAATATCTTTTAACATTTCTCCAGTATACCATTCTCTATCTTTAGTAATATAAATTGGAATAATTTCATACTTTTCTTCATCCATTTTATTCATAGCTTGAATAGCTGAGATAACACTTACTTCATGCTCAACTGTTTCTCCACCAAAAATAACTCCTACTTTTATTTTCATAAATCCACTCTCCTATTTTTCATTATACATATCTGGTAAATCATTTTCAAATAATGCATACACTTCTTTATTAAGTGCTAATTCTCCAATAAATGGATAAGCATCTCTAACATCATTAAAAACAATTATTTTATCTTTGTCAAATTTCTTTTCTAATAACCCCTCTTTTATTGGAATAGTTTTCTTTTCACCAATTAACAACACATAATCAGCAACTTCACTTATTTGTTCTCCAAAAATTTTATTATATTCATCTTCTTTTTCTCCTAATTCAATCATTCCTGGAGTTACAACTACTTTAGTACCTGGCATCATATCAAGTACTTCCAAAGCTCTTTTAGAACCAACTGGATTAGAGTTATAAGCATCATCAATCATATAGTAATTTCCAAGTTTCTTTAATTCTAATCTGTGTTCTATTGGTCTAACTCCAGCAACTGCCTTAATTAAGTCTTCAATTTCTATATCAAATTCTTTTCCACAAGCAATAGCTTCTAGAATATTATAGACATTGTGTTTTCCTAATAATCTAGTTTCAAAATGATATTTCTTAGAATCTCCCTTAAAAGTAACATCAAATGAAGTACCTTTATTAGAACACTTTATATTAGATGCATGAACATCAACATCTTTATTATCAATACCAACCCAAATAGTTTTAACTTTGTTCTTCAATTTATAAGATACTTGTAGTGGATCATCTCCATTTAAAATACCAAATCCATCACTAGGTAATGACTCAATAAGTTCAAATTTACCTTTCTGAATATTTTCTTGGCTACCAAATGTTTCTAAATGAGCTGTACCTATTGTAGTTAAAATACCATATTTTGGTTTTACTAAACGACATAGTCCAGCAATTTCACCTTTAACATAAGCACCCATTTCAGCAATAAATATTTCAGTAAATTTATCCATATGATTATTAACTGTCATAATTAATCCATTATAAGTATTTAAACTCTTAGGTGTAGGTAATGCATTATATTTGATATTTAGTACATCAGCAAGTATTCTCTTACTACTAGTTTTACCATAGCTGCCTGTAACACCAATTATTTTTAAATTATTCATACTCTTCAATTTGTTTTGAGCCATAGTTTTAAAGTGTAAATAAACACATTTTTCTACTGGAGTATTAATTATTTTAGCAATAAATACTACAAAACAATTTAGATATGTCATAACTGATAATACTAGTGGAAGTAATAGTACTCTTCCAAGATCATTAATATTCATTCCTAACAATATACATGGAATTATAAATAATACTAAAATAGTAACAATTAGTCTTTTAATTCTAGCAGTTACAACTAATTTCTTTTTATTTTGATCATTTAACAATCTTTTTTTCCATCTATTAGTAAGTAATACATTTATTAAAATCATAATAAGCATACATATATTACTGATAAATGTATTATCATTAGTAAATAGTAGTAATACTGCGAAAGCAATTAGTACTAAATCTAAATCTAAAAATTGATTTTTGTTTTTCATTATCCATTTTAAATAACGATTATTTTCATTGTATAAATTTTGTTGAAGCATATGAAGTGATCTTTTTGTTTTATAAAAATTAACTACAACAAAAGATACAATTAATAACAAATAAATAATTATCATAACAGTACCTCCTAGAAAAAGTTATCTAAAATACTCACAATTCTTGGTAAGTTTTCTAAGTAAGCATAATGTGTCCCTGGTAAAACAATTAATGCTGCATCAATCATAATTTTCTCTAATTCTCTAGCATCATTAACAGGAGCTTCTGTATCATGCTCTCCCCAAATTAGTAACGTTGGCTCTTCTATTTCTCTAGCATATTTAGATAAGTCTTCATTAACAACATCAACAAGAGTTTGTCTCATAATTGGACTAGCTGCTTTATAATCTCTAGATCCAATATATTGTTTCATATATTCCCCAAAATTGTTCATTCCTGGAAGAGTTTTTAATTTTTTTAAAAATTTAACTGTTAGAGATAAATTTTCTTCTATTCTAATACATGGACTTCCAAATAAAACTAACTTTTCAATTGGATTTCTAGCAGAATATCTAATAGCTACTCTACCTCCAAAGGAATGCCCTATTACGATTGGTTTTTTAATACCAACTTTGTTTATAAATTCTTCTAACATGGAATTGTATTTTTCAATATTCCAAGGTTCTTTTGGCTCTTCACTTTGACCAAAACCTGGAAAATCTAAAATAGTAATTCTATATTTATTTGAAAAACTATCACCTAACGGCTTCATCATCTCTATATTTTGACCCCATCCATGAAGTAAGATAATGTCTTTTCCTTTATCTTTGCCATATTGCATGTAATTTATGTTGACATTTTGAATTTTGATTTCCATAAAATCACTCCAATTATATTATAACATAATCTAGTTTTATTAGAAAAACAAAAGGAAAGTATTTACATATTTTACACTTTCCTTCGATTATATTATCTTGTCTTTTCAATGGAGAATAAGCAGTAATCATCAGTACTATTATTTTGCTTAAAAGTGAAGATATATTCATTTAATTTTGATCCATATTTAGCTAATACTTCATCTTCACTTAGAGAATTATTTCTCAAACTTACTGTTCCAATTAACTTATTTTTATTTTCATCTTGATAAATTTTAGCTTGAGTAATATCAGTACTTCCCTTTTCTCCTTGATATTCAACATAGAAGATTCTTCTAGTTACCAATACTGATTCTTCTTCTATTTTAGTTTTTATATTTTTAGTAATATACTCATTAGAATAAACACTACTTTGAGATGGCGCTGTATAAGTAAAATTACCGTTTGACTCATTATACTTAATAATATAAGACTCTCCAGCTTCAATATCAACTGGCTTATAGGCTAAATTTTTACCAAAAATCTTTTCAAAATTCTTTTTAACATTACCACCTATTAAGTATTGGGCAGTACTTGTACCAATTAAATCATCATGAATAGATACATATAATGCAGCACCGTTATTAAAGTCTTTAGCCATTAATCTTTTTTCAATTCTATATGGATATCCAAAGTAATCAGAATCTTCAACATTAAAGGCATTATCAAATTTAGTTAATGTATCACTAATTTGATATAAAGCATTTAAATCAATATTAGCATCATCAATATTAACAACACTGGTAGTATTATCTTCTTTTTTACTAAGAATTAATTTATCTACAGCAATGTAACCAGCTAGTCCTACTATTATTATTAATAATATTACTATTATAATTATTGGCCCTTTTCTTCCTTCCATGTTTTCACCCCTTTTGTTTTAAATTATTGTTGATTTAGAGGTAGGCATTGAGTGTAATTTGGATCTCCAGGATTTGTAGACTTGGTTCCTGCCTCAACGCCTAAGTCTGATAAATATTTAGTTTCCATTATAGCATCATAACTTGTACTAATATCTCCAGCAACAGTTTCTTCTCCTACATAGTTTTCATTTGCATCTGTCTTTTTAGCACGAACAGATAAAACTGTATCTGAATTTATTTGAACACTAACCTTTGGAGGCACTTCATTTATATCATATAGTCTAATTGTATAATCACGTGTACCATCAACACTATTGGCAAATCTTAAGACTAAGCTTTCAGCAAATCTTTCTTTGTCAATTCTATATAGTCCACATGTTCTTAAATAAGTATAATCAATTGCATCTTCCATAGCAGCGTCTGTTACTTCTTTAACTAAATAGTAATCTAATTCACTACCTGTCGAATAGTTATTTAAGATGTTTATTAATAGTAAACTAATTAAACTTAATAAGATTATACCTACTGTTAACATTCCTTTACTCATTATTTTTACCTCCCTTAGTTGGTTGCTGCGATTGGATTAAAATCCGTTTCACATTCACTACTAGTTACATTTTTCATGTTATTACACTTTAATGCTCTCTCAGTCGGAACTTGTCTTCCTGATTGTAAACCTAAATCTGTTCTTAGTATTGGACTCTTATAAGTAGAAATATTTCCACTAGTATCTATTGATCCATAAGAACTGTAATTAAATTGATTTTCTGAAACTTTCTTCTTCAAGGCAGCAATTTTTTCTTTTGTTAATTCAATTTCATAATCCATCGTTTGTTTGTTATAGACTTTATATCCATTTTCTTGAACATATTTCAAGTATTTTGGCGGATTACTTTTATAATTTGGATCTTTTTTCTCATTAACCGCAAACTGAGTCCAGTTAAATCCTGGTTCTCTACCTGGATGAGAAGCATCTGAAGAATATGTACCATCAGTTGCTGGGAACACTTGATTTAAGTCTATTGTTCTAATTCTTATATTATCATCAGGACCTGGAACACACATATCTTGTGGATCTGAAGTAGGAATACTATACTTATTATTAATGGCATAGAAACACTTAATATTAAATGCCCAATTAAACAATCCAAAGTTCTTTGTTGTTCCGGTTATATTATATGTAGGAGTATAACGAGAATCCTCTATTGCATGTTTTGTTACTTTCCAATTTTCTATATGCGTACATTTTCTCTTAAATTCATCATAATATACACTAGAAATTGTTCCTCCTCGAGGATTATCTACAGCATTTACCGTTTTATTAGTATTTGCATATTTTGATGAATAGTAGTAATTCCACCACTTACTATTAACTGGTTCTACAGTTAAAGGTACACAGAACTTACCATTCATCTTTTTATAGCCTGATGTTTTTGGATCTTTATAAACTATTGTTCCATATTTAGAATCAATCCAAGTATCTGGTAAATGCCATTCAGCCATATACCAACGATCTTTATCCGCATCATTATTATTACTATATTTGTAGCATCCACCATGATCTATAAGAATTGTTGATGCAACAGAATTAGCTCTCTTACCAGTTAAAGTTGCATTACCAGTTGTTGACAAAAGAGAGTCATCACCTTGTAGTTTATAATCAACTTTCATCGTATATTCACTAACTTTTGTACTACAAATAGATTTTGATAAACACCAATTCTTTAAATTATTATAATTAGTAGCGTTGTTTCTCCAATCAGATGCCCCTAATCCTGCAATATATCTAATTTTTGATCTATCTAATGCTGTTTCGTTACTATCAAGGTAAGATGGATTTATATAAACTTCATCAGTACAACCAACCCATTGACAGTAATGACTACATGAACATACACATGGAATACCGGTATGTTTATAACATTTATATCTTTTATTTCTACAATAACTATTACCATTCTTACATTTAGAAGGTTTGTATCCCCAATTAGCGGTCCAATACCACCTTGGGTCTTCACGTGAATGGGATTCTGATTGGCTAGTACGTTTACTTCCTTTTACAGTAAAGTTTGTAATTTTATGGTTGGTATAATGGTATGTGTCATTTCCATTAATCCAGAATATTTGAGTATGATTATTACAATAATAACCATATGATCTACCATTACGATTACTATATGCCATTTGTTCGGCTTTTTCTTCTTGTGCATCTAAAACATGTTGATATGATATTTCGGTACCTGTTGTGATTGGATAAGTTGGATCATATATTGCTTTATAACATTTTTTACTACATTTTGTTGTGTATTTTCCACCATCACAATCATTAATACAATCATCATATTCATCATTTGGTCCACCCTGAGTGAAGTAATCACCAACAGCCTCTACATCAACTTCGCTATCTTCATCACAGGCTGGTGTTGGTGTACAGTATCCTGTGTAAGGACGTGGTCTACCCATAGTAGCTGTTGCATCAGTATCATTAGAGGTTATTTCATTACTATCAGCAGCACAATTTACACGACTTGTTACTTTAACTTTATACTCAAAACAAAGACCTGCTCTAGCGGCAACTGGTGGTCCATATTCAACTGTAACAACTTCTATACATTTAACCTTACAAGAAGCAGTCTTTTGAACTGTTGAGCATCCATAATGATATGTATAAGTAGTAGTACGTGTCTCTGTAGATGTGTGAGAATAATTATTAACATTTTGATAGTAATTATCACTACCCGAATTTAATTTTGTCGTTGAACAATATAAATTTTGTGCTGAGGAAGGATGGCTAACTGGTGTAGCTTTGTTATAAGCATCACAAAACTTTTTTTCGAAACTATTAGCAGGGAAAGTTTTAGTACAATCAATTTGTTTATCATCTAGTGGAGTTTCATTAAGTTTAACATCATCTGCACCCTTTGGTTTTTCTCTACTTGGTTTTGAACTATGTCCAGCATCACTTGATGCTAAACTAACTTGAAACTTTGTAACAGCAAAATGTACTTTTGTTTTTCCATCTGGTTCAACACCTTCATATTGACAACCTTCTTTAAGCTCTGGATCTATAAAACCAACGCTTTCTAGTGTAACAGTGGTAGTTCCAAAACCGACTATATTTCCTTGACTTGTCTTAGGTCTTTTTACAATAAGATTCTTATTTATAGTAAGTTCATTATTACTAACCATGGAACTAACACTTTCGGTATCTGTATTACCTGTCGTCGAATCTTCATATGTTATCTTAACAACTTTAAATTTGATATTGTTTTTAACAGCTTCTAATTCACTACTGATATTAGTTATTGATATAGTATAACTATTTCCGTCATTATTTAATCGCATACTAAGTCCATATCTAGTAGCTTCTTTACCCTGCAGTTTTTTAATAGCATCATTACATTTTTTAAGTTGTTCAGCTCCTAATTGAGTGCTTAATATTCTACTATCATATACAACCTTGGCAGAAACAACCTTCATACCAATAATCATAGTCAAAGCGATTGACAAACATAAAAAGCAAATTGTTTTATTAAACTTCCTCATCTTCATCTTCAACATCCTCCCATGCCTTCTCTATCATATTATAGTTTCTATTTTTTTCAACACCATAATTTTTATTCTTTTCATCACTTCTTAGTAATCTACCACTTACATACATTACTTCCATATCTGGATCTAAAAACATTCTAGTACAAGTGGTAACTGTTATGATTTTATCTTTTTCATTAACATCAACATCATAATCATAAATACTGTTTCTTTTTAAAATATTTATATAATGTTTCATCTCTTTTGAATCCAAACTATCTGAAATAGGAATAAATGTTGAATCTGATCCACTTATAAAAGCTACTGAAAACACTTTATATAAATAGTCTTTATTATCTATTGTCAATTGCATGTATTTGTTTTTCTTAACAAAATCATAATATATAAATTTCATTAATTCTTCAGTCCTAGTAAAGAGTTTTGACTCTCTTTTTGGAACAGCTGATAAATTAAATATATTGTGACCATTTATAATATAATTATTACTTGATTTAGTAAAATCATTATTAGTCCAAAGATAATATTCTTTTTCTGCAGGATATTCATGACCATCTTCTTTATTATGAATAATCTGATAATCAATATTTGTCCCTTGAATTCTAAGCCATCCTACTGTTTTATATATTAAATCACTATCTTCTTTTTTTATAGTTTCCTTTAATTTGTTTACTCTACTTGACACTTTATAACATTCTTTTTTATTAATATATAATATCAAACTTAGGATAGCAATTACAACTATTATTCCGACTATAATAAATCTATTTTTGCATTTGTTTTTTTTCTGTTTTCTTTTTTTCATAATATACCCCTGACTATTTTACTATATATGGTTCATCATCTGTTCCTTTTCCACTAACTATTACTGTTCCTTTTTTTAGATGACCAACCACTCTAAAACCAAATCTATCATAGTGGCTAATTTCATACATATTAGTAGGAACACCAACTTCTCCAACAGCCATAGCAGTTCTATCTTTTTGAGATTCATTACGAAGCCAATAAGATCCTGCGGTAAAGGCATTGTTTGTTTGAGCACTAAACATCTCATATGTATCTGGTGCTGCTAATAAAAGATTATATTTTTTTACTTTTGTTTCTTCACCATATATAAATTCTTTTTTATAAACTGGAACTTCAACATTATGTTTTATAAATAATGAAGTATCTAAATACTCTGGAACTGTGTTAATAATACGATAAGCAACACTATATTTATCCTTTGGATTATAAACAATTTTATCGCTATTAGAATTAGCTTCACTATCTAAACCTTCGATTGAACCATCGCTAATAACTTTCGTAGTTCCATCTTCATCTACTTCAATAATTCTGAATAATACATCATCGATGTTAACATATTCTCCGGTTTCTCGTTCATTTAATGGAGTTCCACCTTTAGCTTTCTTATTATCACCTATGCTATATGGATTAGCATAAGTTCCATCTCCAGATTTAATCAAAGTATTTCCTTTGATTGTAAACATTGGTCTTACCCCATAATTATCATTAACGCTGTAAGGAACAAAAGTTTCTTCATCTAATGGTGGATAAAAAGTATCTCTTGTAACATACGCTTCTTTGTTGTCTTTAGAATTAGCTATCCATGATATTGTAGAAGGTCTCATGAAATTATATTCTTCTTCATCTACCCCACTTAAAACTTCATTTGCTGATGGAATATATATTTTTCTCTTTTCTGTATAAGAATTACATGTTGATAGTTTAATACTATGATTATCAGCAAATTTCATATTACAATACTTTTTCTCAACAATTATTTGTTTTGTTTTTTCATTTAGATGATCATAGAAGTAATCTAACCATTTATCTAATTTACTATAATTTACATTAGAAATATCAATATCAGATACAACAATAACATCATCTTTCTCATCTAATCCATAAACTCTAAACATCATATTAGATAGCATTATAAAATTATTTGGATCACCTTTAAAGTTTTTATCATTTTCAAGAAGATCTTTCATTTCAGAAGATATTTTTCTAACAACTTTTATAGTTCTGACAACTTCAGTTTTATTACTTAGATTGTCATAAGCAATATATCTAACTTTATAAGTACCTGCTTTTTTAGAATTAACATTTCCTTTAATAATAACATCTTCTATTTTTAATTTTCCATCTTTATTATCAACTACGCTTTTAACACCTAGTTCTTTGTATTTTTCTCCTCTACCTAGAGTTGTTTCTTCATCTCCATATAACTTAATTACTGGTCCTTCATGATCAACACTTGATTTATAATATCCACACTCTAAATAAACATAATATTTATATTCACCATTTTCTCTTCTTACTTTAACCCAACTATTAGAATTAGAACATGTTTTTTTAGTAAGTGGGATATAGAAATCTCTATCTAATAAGCCTGCATCATAGAGTTTTTGTAATTCTAGTGTTCTAACTCTCTCTCCAGACGGTAATTGAGAATTATTCAAATCAAAATATCTTCTAGCTGCGGCTTCCATTTTCTTTTCATTATTGTGGAAGGTAATTAGAGGTTCTACTACTAAAAACCAAGCAGCTGCTGCTAGTACAGCTAAAAATATTAAACCTTTTATTTTCTTTAGCATAAAAAACCTCCTAATTTAATTTATATTTATAAGCTTTATCTCTAATTACAAAGTCCATTACTATTTTAGTATTTTCATCAACTTCTTCTGGTACTTTTAAATATAATACCTTTCCGTAGTACTTTGAATCAGCAACACTTACAATATCTACTTCTCTTTCTACTTTATCTTCATCAACATAACTAATTTTTCCATGTCTCTTAACAAAATTCAACATTTTAGCCGGTCCATATATTTCTGAACCAAATTTAATTCTAAGTATGCTACTACCTTTAGGAGCATTAAGTATTTTTTCTTCTTTAGTACAGCCATCAATACGACAAATCTTAACTATACAATCTGCTGAATCTACAATTTCAACAAAATCAAGACTAACAGTATCAGGATTACTTACTATATCAACATCCATTGTATCTCCAAGTTTTAGTTCCTTAATTTTTGCTATTTTACTAACATCTTTAACATTGATTTTTATCTTTCTTAAGTAACCACTGTCTTCTTGATAAAACATAACAAATTTATTCTTGTCTAAGTTTTTATCAACTTTAAATACTATAATAAACGATGTTTGTTCATCTCTTTTTAATTCCTTAACAATATCATAAGTATCACCAAAATCATAAAAATCTTTAGTGTATGTCTTTCTAGTAGAAACATAATCTTTAGTACTATTCTTAAGATGGAAATTTTCCATTTCAATAGTTCTAGGTTCAGAATTATTTTGAACTTCTACATTAACTATTACAAAATCACTTTTCTTTGTAATAACTCTTCCAGCTGCATTTTTATCTGTATAATATGCCCCATTCACTTTAATTGTATAACCATTGGCTGAATATAATTCTCCTTCAGAATATGTCCTATTAGTAACAAATACAGTCTTATAAATACTAAAACCAATACCTGCGACTAAAATAACTACCAAACCAATGCAAATCTTTTTATGTTCAATATAAAAGTATTTAATATTTCTTTTAAATTTTTTAAATGCTCTTTTAAAAGAGTTCTTATCAATATCAAAACTAATTTCTACTTCTTCTCTATCTTTTTCGCTTAAACTCAAGAATTCCTCATCCTGTTTAAAATTAAATTTATTTTTATCTAAACCAAAAGTCCTAATTACAAATGTTGCGATAGCGGGTATTTGAGCTATAGCTAGCATAATTAATAAATCTCTTGATAAACGAACATCAGTAGTTTTAATAGTAGTATTATACATATTAAAGATACCCTTAATCATATTTAATACAAATATTAGTACAGCATATTCAGCAATTGGAATTAAGTACAGTTTCCATTGCTTTTGTTTATATCTTAATAAGAACAAAATAGCCGCACTACCAATCAATAATAAAATAATAGAAATTTCTAAACCTAAGCTAATATGTTTAGTAATTGGATTAGTATAAACATCATAAATGCCAAATTGCATAAAATCATTTACAAAGTTACTAACGTCAAATATTTTATATGCTACAAATAAACTTAGCAGCAATAAAAGTATATGAATTTTTTTGAAATTTCTAATTAAAAACGCATAAGGCTTTCTAATAATCATACTTTAACTCTCCTTATTATTCCATTCTATTTAAGTATATAATATTTTCATATTTTTTTAAAGGCTTTTTAATGAAAAATTAGTAAGATTTTATTTTATTTTTTATATTTCTATTAGCTTTATAATCCATAGCACCTCAAAATTTGATTTTTTATAAAAAATATGCTATAATTTTAGCGTAGTAAATCAATTCGACCATTCGCGTTTTACTACCTATAAACTTAATTGTTTAAAGGAATAATGAAGAGCCTTAAGAATCTCCTCATGAATGGCAAAATCACACTATGATTGTGATATTTTGCTGTTTGTGAAAGGAGGTTTTTTATTTAAAAAATACAATCAGAGTGTAAAAAACGGAGGGAAAATTATGAAATTATTTAAAGAAGTACTAATAAGCAATTTAAAGATGATTGTATTCTATGTACTAATTGGTATTGCAACTAACTTTTTGGCATTATACAGTGTTACTTATTATCAAAAAATACTAGATGCTTTTCAGTATCAAACTTTAACACTTACACCGTTAATAATCTATGGAGTTTTATTAGTAATTTCAACAGTCTTAGGATACATAGAAAACTATCCAGAACAACAAGTAAAAAACAAATTATATTTTGATTTCAAACTACAATCATTAAAGAAAATGAAAACAATAGACTACTTAGAGTATCAAAAAATTGGAACTGGACGACTAACTCAAAAAGTTGAGGATGGAGCTACTGCCGCAAGAGACATTCTAATTAACTTTTGGTTAAAACTATTCAGATACTTATTACCAACTGCTCTTTTCAGTTTGTTCTTCATTTTCAGAGTAAAAAAAGAATATGTATTATTTGTCTTACTAGGTTACATAATTGTAATTGTAGTATCAAATCTAATTTTAAAAAGACTTTACAAGTTAAAGAAAAACATTTTATTAAACCAAGAATTCTTAAACAAACATCTAGTGCGTGGATTCATGGAATTAGTCGTTTTCAGAACTAACAAAAAATATGACACTGAAATAGAAATAACAAAAGATGGAATAAAAAATATTGTTGATGCAAAAACTAAAATAAAACTAGTACACGAAATATTCTTTTCAGTATTTGCTTTAATTGTAAATGTTTTACAAGTAATTGTCTTAGGATACGCAGTATTAAAATCCAACTTATCTGTAGGTGCTGTTGTTACAGTAATTGCCCTACTTGGAAAAGCTTATGAACCAATTGCTATTTTCAATGTCGAATATGTTGATTACAAATTAAACAAAATAACTTTAAAACAGTACATTGATTTATTAGATGCAAAAGATGATGATTCCTTAAAATCTGGACTAATAATAAAAGATTTAATTGGAAATGTAGAATTCAAAAATGTTTCTTACTCTTATCATGAAAACAAAAGCATAATTGAAAATCTATCTTTCATAATAAAAGCAAATTCTTCAATTGCTTTAGTCGGTGAAAGTGGATCCGGAAAATCAACAATAATAAAATTAATTATGGGACTTGTAAAATACAATTCTGGTCAAATTCTAATTGATGACAAAGAGTTAAAAGATTTAAACTTAAATTCATTTTATGACAATGTAACTTATGTATCTCAAGAGGCACCAATCTTTGATGGAACTTTAAGAGAAAATCTAGTTTTTGACAAAAAAATATCTGATGAAAAAATACTAAATGTTTTAAAACTAGTATGCTTAGACAAATTTTATGAAAAACTGGAAAATGGCTTAGACACGGAACTTGGTGAAAAAGGAATAAGAATGTCTGGTGGAGAAAGACAAAGAGTTGCTTTAGCCCGCCTTTTCTTTGATGATTCAAAAATAGTAATTTTAGATGAAGCGACAAGTGCAATGGACAACATAACAGAAAAAGAAGTATTAGAAAATGTTGTTGAAAAACTTGCCAACAAAACATTAATTGTAATTGCTCATCGTTTAGAAACAATCAAAAGTGTTGACACAATTTATGTATTATCAGATGGTCAAATAAAAGAACAAGGAAAATATGATGCGTTACTTGCTAAAAATGGATATTTCAAAAAACTTTACAAATCAGCAAAATAAAACAAAAAGACAAACTACGAAATAGACTTGTCTTTTTATTTTTATATAAAAGTAATATTACATTGTTTTATTATTGCTACCTTCAAATGAATAACTATAATCATCTACATTGTCTAAATAGATTGGTTGTTCATGCCACTTTTGAATAGATGCAAATATTTTATTCCTATTTTCATCTTCTGATGATACCGATTTCATCAAAGTTTCTAAATCAGAAAATTCTTTATGATTTCCATATTCAAATGGCGAACAAGGACCTGTACCTCTATATCTTCTTTGAAGTTTTGCTAAAAATTCACCTACACCAGCTATCTTTTTATCAACAAACAAATCAACCATTTCTTCTGTTGTTCCATAAAAACTCATATCAGATACTTTATCAACCAAATTAAATAATGCATCTCCTTCTTTAGCTAACTCATGATCAACTACTAGTCCTTTAATTATTGAACTTAATGTATTAACTCCATTTCTTACATTCTCAATATCTTCTGCAGATGCTTTGTTTTCATATAAATATCTTTTAGCATCACCAACTATTTCAAAGTATTCATATAAATTAGGATCGCTAACAAATTCATCAATTTCTGGTTTGTTAACTGATCTATCTTTTAAAGTATAATAGTCATAAACACCGTACCAGGCTATAACATCCTTAATCCTGGTTGGCAATTCTCTTGCTCTTGAATCATAACTAGAAATAAAATCTTCCATTTCTTTAATTATTGCTTCCATAAAATCACTCCTTATTGTTATTATAAACTTTATGCTTTTACCTTTCAAGTTTAAAGTAAATACAATCAGACTTTATTTATACAAAAAAATCTATCTTTCGATAGATTTATATATCAAACTCAGTATTGTTCCGAGCAGATTCCTCAATGGAGCGAACGAGGGGAATCGAACCCCCATCACAGCCTTGGCAAGGCCGTATTCTAACCATTGAACCACGTTCGCAAATTGGAGGGGCCTACCGGATTCGAACCGGTGATCAGGGTGTTGCAGACCCACGCCTTAGCCACTTGGCTAAAGCCCCGCCGCAATAAAATTATAACAAATCTATCCTTTTTTTTCAACAATTTATCAAAAAAAAGAAGAAATATTATTTCTTCCATAAATCATAAATATTTTTATAATTGTATTTTAATTCATTAGTAGAAAGAATCTTTCTAAAACCATACTGATCAGTATAAGAATAAATAGTATCTTCATTTAATATTATTACTTCCCTATTCTTTATAATCCAATCCGTAATATCAGGCACTTCTGATAATAGTATTTTATCTTTTTTGTTACTTTCTAATGCTTTATACAATTTATTGTTTTCAATAAAATAATAATAATTATATTCTTTCTTCAACTCCTGTGATTTAGTAACTTTTTTATCGCTAATTAAATTATTATTAAACAATTTATCAGTCATAAAATAATCACTTTTAGACAATTCTTGCTTTTGATAATTATCATAAACAATGTACTTAGTCTGTTCATTATCTACTTCGGTTATAGTTTTCTTTTTTATATCAATAGTATATTCTTTTTTCTGTTTCTTATCAGTGACATAAATTAGATTATCTACTACACCATTAATATAAGAATTCTTAGTTAATTTAAACTTAGGTTCTAATTTAAAACTATCTACTTTATCCTTTTTTATATCATAGTAATAAATCTTTTCAATACCATTTACTGAACTATTTTCAAACAATACATAGTAATCATCTACAATGCAATCCATTACATTATCATATAAATCATGATCAATAAATTTCTTATATTTAATATCCTTATTACTAATTATATATATTCCTCGATAATTCCATATGAAATAAATATGGTTATTAGGAATATTCTTTTTATAAACTGTTAATTTCTTATATGTAGTTTTAACATCACTATCTTCGTTAAGCTTAATCTTATACTTTTTAGCTTTTTTATAAATACTATTAAAATCACTATTACCACTTTGTTGGAGATAATTTGTTGATACTTGTTCATTATCCAAACTACAATACATATTATATTTAACATCTTTGTTATATATAGGAATTATACATACTAAATTATTACTCTTATACTCTTTTATATCTTTAATAATCTTTTTATCCTTGTTTAATTTTTCATTGAGTGTATAAATATATGTATTGTTTTTATTCTTAATAACTAAATCATAATAATAGTCATTGTTTATATAAAAATGTTCTTTAATATTATAATCATTTATTTTGTACTCAATTGAATGATTATCTTTTAACAACTTAAACACATTTATTGTGATAAATACTATTAAAGCTATAAAAAATACTTTTTTAAATGTTTTCATAACATCACCATACTAAAATTATAACAAAATAAAAGACTAAAAACTAGTCTTTATCTTTCATACTATTTCCGTATTTTTTCTTAATTTGAATCATATATGATGATACAGCAGTTTCTAATTCTGGTAAAGCTGTTATATCAATATTAGATAGTGTTATTAATTCTTTTACAGTATCGATATGAACTTTTCCCCAAATGATTCCACCTTTTACTTTTAAGTCATTAAACATATCTGGAGTAATAGAATCTAAGAAATATCCAAAGATTACTCTTTTTCTACCTATCAAAATTCTCTTGTTTGTTAAAGCAACTACACCACTCTCAAAAAACTGTACTGGATTATCATTTTTTTGAGCGATAAAAGCATATAATACTTTTTCTCCGGGATTTAAATGCTTATCAATTACACTAGAATTTTGTCTAAGTCTCCATCCGACAGTTAATGGATATTTCCTTTTAAATGCTCTTACTCTTTTATATACATCAGACATAGTTTCCCTCCTTATTCAATAAATCCATTATCTTTCATGAATTGTTCATAATGAGCTGTATCAGTTAAACCATCTACAGTATTATGAATTGTTCCTTCACTTACTACTAATAATGTTGGTGTTCCTACATCTTTTAATGCTTCATTTGAACTAGTTAATGTTTCTTCACCATTTTCATCTAAATCATCAGTATTTAAATAATTAACAGTTACATTATATTTATAAATAATATTTTGAATAATTGGTTCTGCAATCTGACAATATGTACATGTAGGTCTAGCAATTAAAACAAGTTGTTTCTCAGTACCATTATACATTTCCATATATTGATTGATATCAATTTGAACAAAATCTCCTTTTTCAGCATCTGCAACTGCAGAGCTTTCTTTTTGAGCATTTTCAAATATAACATCACCATCGTTAGATAATTCACCAGTTTGTGGTTTTACTTTAACGAAACAACTAATTACTATAACTACAACTAATAAAGTTAAAATTCCGATCAAACCATATTTTTCACTTTTACTCATACTTTCACTCCCTATATTTATTATACATGATAATTAAAATAAAAAAAAGAAAATGTTATTTATTCATTTTCTTTTTGTCTAAATACTCTTCATATGGAATAGTTCTATCAGTAATTGTTCCATTATCATTTATTTCAATTACTCTATTTGCAACAGTAGAATTTAATTCATAATCACGAGAAGTAAATAATATTTCACCTTGAAAACTGCATAATCCTTTGTTAAGAGAAGTAATTGCTTCTAGATCCAAATGATTAGTTGGTTCATCTAAAATCAAAAAATTAGGTTGTTCTAACATCATCTTTGATAACATACAACGAGCTTTTTCTCCTCCTGATAAAATATTAACTTTTTTAAAAACATCTTCTCCAGAAAATAACATTCTTCCTAAAAAACCTCTAAGTACAGTTTCATCTTTTATGTCATAGAATTGACCAATCCATTCCATAATATTTTTAGTACTTTCAAAATAATCAGTGTTATCTTGTGGTAAATAACCAGGTACTATTGTTTTTCCCCACTCTATTTTACCTTTATCGTATTTTTCTTTTCCCATTAATATATTAAATAAAGTAGTTTTAGCCATATCATCACTACCTAAGAAACAGATTTTATCTCCTTTTAAAACTGTGAAAGATACTTTATCAAGTACTTTTTTACCGTCAACTATTTTAGTTAGATTTTCTACTTTTAAAATTTCTTTGCCCGCAGGTTTTTCAATTTTAAAATCAATATATGGATATTTTCTACTAGATGGAATTATTTCATCCAACTGTATTTTATCTAACATTTTCTTTCTTGAAGTAGCTTGTTTAGACTTAGAAGCATTTGCAGAGAACCTAGCAATAAATGCTTGAAGTTCTTTGATTTTTTCTTCTTTCTTCTTATTAGATTCACGCATTTGTCTTTGCAACAATTCACTAGATTCATACCAGAAATCATAATTACCAATATACAATTTCATTTTTCCATAATCAATATCAACAATATGCGTGCATACTTTATTTAGAAAGTGACGATCATGGGAAACAATAATAACTGTATTATTAAAATTAATTAAGAATTCTTCTAGCCATTTAATTGCATCGATATCTAATGAGTTAGTTGGTTCATCTAAAAGTAAAATGTCAGGATTTCCAAATAAAGCTTGAGCCAATAATACTTTTACACGTAGTTTTACTGATATTTCTTTCATCATCTTATAATGATCTTCTTCTGCTATACCTAAATTATGAAGTAACAAAGAAGCATCTGGTTCAGCATTCCAACCATCTAATTCCATAAATTCAGCTTCTAAATTAGCTAATCTCATACCATCTTCTTCGGTAAACTCTGTTTGTTCATACATTTTGTTTTTTTCTTCCATAATTGAATATAATTTTTGATTACCCATCATAACTACATCAATTACTCGATATTCGTCATATTCAAAGTGATCTTGTTTTAAAATAGAAATTCTTTCATTTTTGCCAATAGTTATTTCACCTGCAGTTGTTTCTAATTCTCCACTTAATAATTGCAAAAAAGTAGATTTACCACTACCATTAGCTCCTATTAATCCATAACAATTTCCATTAGTAAATTTTAAATTAACATCTTCAAATAATGTTCTTTTACCAAACTTTAAACTTACATTACTAACCTGTATCATGTTATCACCTCAAAACACTACTATTTTACTATATCAAAAATAAAAAGACAAGTTATGTACTTGTCTATTGTAATTTCTTTACAAATTGTTTAATTGAATCATTTTTATCAATAACATCTATTAAGAAATCACTAGTATTATCATTATCATCTCTCAAGCATAATAGTTCTTTAACTTGTCGTTCTAACTTAGATGAAATATTACTTTTCTTTAATTCAGAACTTATCATTGTAACTAATAATAAATGAAATTGATATTTATTTAATCTTTCCAATTCTTTTGTTGATAAACTATCTAACTTAGTATATTGACAAGGATCTGTTAAATATAAATTACCATTAAAGATAGTATTAGATGGTTCTATACCATTAAGTAATACTTGTTTACTACTTAATGTTTCAATATCTCTCTCAATAATAGATATATTACCCACTAATTCATCCTTAGGAATAGTAGTTATCTTTTTACCTGATCCTCTTTTAGAAACTAATTTATAAGTATATCCTCTAAAGGTATTATTATAAAACAATAAATTCATTGGTAATAAGACTCTATTAGTAGAAATTGTTGTTAGATATTCAGCTGTTTCAATATCAATTGGAGTTTCCTTTTCTGCTTTAAAAATTTTTAAAGCATTATTGCGATATTTATAAACGTCTCCTGTTCCACCATTACCAATTTTAGTCAACCTTTTTCCTGAAATATCTACATCTTTATTATCCAACCTATAACCCATTAGGAATCTCCTCCATTTGTGACTTATTATAATAGCACAATGTTTTCCTTTTGTAAATTAGCCTTTATAAAAATTAGATATGAACTTAGCAAATTCATAGAGAATAATATCACTCTTATTAATAGCAAAACTTTTACCTATAGCTTTTCCCCCTATTGTTAAAGATGAAATAACTGCTGTTACCAAAAGTCCAACTAATAAAACATTAAAATGATACTTAGTTATTAAAATAGCAGCAATTGTAGTACCAGCAGCACCTGATATTACTCCGCAAATATCTCCAATAACATCACAACAAAAGCTTGATACTTTATCAGCATTCTTTTTAAACTTAACCGCAACATTAGCTCCTTTTACTTTTCTGGAATTCATCGAATGAAATACAGCTTCATCAGCAGTAGTTACCGCTACTCCAATGATATCAAATAAAATACCTATTAAAATAAATATTAATGTAATAATTATTCCAAATATCAAAGATAGATGTGGAATAGTACTATTCGCAATAAATGATAAACAAAAAGAAATTACAAATGATACTACTATTATTGTAATTATCCATTTAACATTAACTTTTTCTTTTTTTATCTTTTCTTTTTTTCTAGTTTCTTCAACTAAACTTTTAAATTCATTTTCTTTCTTTTTCATATTCTTCTCCATGTCGATATTATAACATAAAAAAAAGTAGTAAAACTACTTTAATTAGTAATTGTGTGGCTATCACAATAGTTAACTTTGAGCCTTAGGTCAAGTAGGATTTCCCTGATTTCTACAAATCCGTTACCAGATATGCGGTTCCCCTTTAAAGAAAACAATATGCCGTTACCAAACATACGACTTGATTACCACTTAGTGCCCACCACAATCCTATTGTGAACTACACTCTAGGAGATTTCCTCACCAACTCTTTATTATTAGTTCTTTTTTGCAAGAATGATTTCAAGACGCAATACTTAATATAAGTGGCCGCTTATACTAAGAAAGATCATCTATCCCAAGATTCCCACTCAAGACAGGCTACGCTGCACATAGCTTTCGCCACAATACAGGTTTTATCCAGTTTCGTAACACTGCATCAGCATGGTACGTATAGCTTCGCTACAATAACTGGTCTCCACAGAAACTGGGTCGAGATTCGTATGCCATTACGAGTCGCCCAACTTCCTTCATCTCCAGCATCCACCCCAAACTGGGCGTAAGAAGCAGACACCAAAGGTTTCATAGATATGCCTTTTAACGAATTTTTAAGCTCGTCTTCCTAATAAAGCATTTGACTAGAATAATGTGCCATCAATTCTGTGTTAATTATAGCATAAATTTACAAAAATGTCAAATTTGACACTTGTTACAATTTATATCAATTTATACTTTTTTAAAGCTTTATCAATTTCATTGTCTTCAAAATGTTCAAAATGATATTCTTTATCTTTTTCTTTTAGCTTTTTTGAAAAATACGGTTTAACATAATAACCATTTTCTTCTAAGTATTCCACATAGTTATTGCCGGAATTACCATATACCATTTTTATTATTAATTCTTTATTATATTCATATGATTCATAAATCTTATTTGATTTCAAATACTTCTTTTCAAAGAAAGCCTTAGTATAATCTAAAAAATTACTCATATAATCAAAATCTGTAATATCTTTTTCTTCAAATTGATCAAACATCATTTCAATGTTTTCCAAGTATTTTTTTGTTTCTTCTGGAACCATATATTTATTTAGCTCCTTTTCTATTTCACTCATATCACCTGTTGTATAAGTCTTTAAAACTACATCAAATCCTACCATATCACATAATATTTTTACCATGGCTATTTCATAGGGATAACTAGATTCTTCAAAATATGGATTATCTGAAAAATACTCATCTTGTAGTAATTCTGTTACTCCTTCTTTAAAATAATAAGGTAATTTATTAGTATAAATATTTAAGAATAAGCTGTGTATTAACTCATGAATTAAGACATCATGATTTGGAGTATCATAATAAATTTTTATTTCATTAGTATTATAAACATAATCACCTAAATGCGTACCATTATAATTTTCATAGTCATATAAAATATCAAGCTCTTTTAAGTTTGCATAAGCTACTCTTTTATCAATATATGGTACTTCTTCAATTAAATCTACTAAGTTATAAATAACCTTTTTTTCTACATTACTTAGATTAGGATTTTCAATAGCGGCAGTTAAAATCAAATCTCTCTCATTATCAAGATTATAATTACCACTTTCTTCTTCAAGTAATTGAAATAATTCATCGGCTCTTTCTTCAGATATTTTTAAGTTTTTATTATTATAAATGTTATCAACATTATATTTCTCCAAAGTAAACTTTACTGTTCCCTTACTCATTAAATATGATATTAAAGCTGATGCAATCACAATTTTGCTAATTAATTTTAGATTATCTCCACCAGTTCCTTTCATATAGAATCCCCTCTCAGTGTTGCATATTATAACACAAAGTCAAAAAAAAATAAACCCTTTTTGGGTTTATTTAGTTTTTATTTTCCCTATATACCAATTAATCATACCTACCCAAGAACTGCTTTCAGCATATCTTGGACCAATAGCTTCAACTGTTTTTAAACCATGAGCATAATAATTGTTATATAAATTATCAATCATTCCCCTTAATCCTTCATCAACACTACCATATCGTTTATATGCTCCACAGCCGGAACCTTTTTGTCCACCGAAATTATAACAACTATTGGCTATTCTACTTGTTCCATTACCGGTTTCATGCATCATGATAGCTGTAACAATATAAGGGTCCACTCCAACTTTCAAACTGTGTTCTGCAATAGTCTTACCATGCCCAGCTAAAATTCCACCTAAACTTTTGTCTAATTTCTTACTTAATTCTTCCATTGTCATTCCTTGGAATACTTCTACTCTAAGAACAGAAGCAGGAGCAGTTTCCATATCAATTTCAGTTAAAGAAAAATTATCATTATCTTCTTTATTATTATCTTTAACAACTTTATTAACGCTAGTAGCCATATTCTTAACATCAAATTCTTCAATTTTTAAACTATTTAAATTAGTAGTTTGTTCAGTACTTTGAACATAAAAACCAAGTGATATCATTAAGATTCCTACCAACATAGCCGTACTACTAATCAGCTTAATTTTCTTCACATTTCTTCACCTCAATTTATTCAATTGACGAAATAATTTTACCTTAATTAACTATCTTTGTCAAATTCTTAGAAATGCTCTATAATAAAAGTGGTGATAAATATGGATAAAATTGAAACATTAATTAAATGGATTAAAGAAAGTAAAAGAATTGTTTTCTTCGGTGGAGCTGGAGTTTCTACAGAATCTGGTTTAAAGGACTTTAGAAGTGTTGATGGCCTATATAATGAAAAGTATGATTATCCTCCTGAAGAAATATTATCACATTATTTCTTTATGGATAAAACTGAAGAATTTTATAAATTCTATAAAGATAAACTTGATACTAGAAAGTTTAAACCTAACATTACGCATGAAGTTTTAAGCAAATTAGAAGATAAAGGTATTCTAAGTAGTGTTATTACACAAAATATTGATGGATTTCATCAAGATGCTGGTAGTAAAAAAGTATTAGAGTTACATGGATCAATAAAACGAAATTATTGTATGGATTGTGGAAAGTTTTATGATGATAAATATGTATTCTCAAGTAAAGGAATTCCTAGATGTAGTTGTGGTGGTTTAATTAAACCTGATGTCGTTTTATACCAGGAAGGCCTTGATACTAACGTTGTCAATGAAGCAATTAAAGAAATAGCTATGGCTGATATGCTGATTGTTGGAGGAACGAGTTTAAATGTTTACCCAGCAGCTTCATATTTAGGCTTCTTTCAAGGAAAACACTTGGTTTTAATTAACAGAGATAAAACACCATATGATAATCGCTGTGATTTAGTTATTAATGATAATTTAGGAACAATATTTTCAGAAATAAAAAAAGAAATTATTGATTAATTTCTTTTTTTATTAAATTTCTGATTCTTGATGTTTTTCATGAATTATGTAATACTCATCAACAATTATGTCATAAACAACCTTTTTATCTACTATTACACCATTAGGTCCAATATACTCTAATACTAGTTTAGTTTGTCCTGGTTTTAAAGAAATAACAGTGAAAATTTTTGTTCCTCCACAGCCAACTGCATCTTGTGGACAATTAGAATAATCTGATTTAGAATTTATTTCTACTATTCCCTTATTACTAAATTTAGTTTTCCATCTATAACCAGTTGAACTATTATCAGGCAATTTAATTTCTAATCTAGTACTATTTGTATTGCTGTAACTTTTTATATCAATATTTTTATCATCTAGAGCTTCTAAAGCCTTATTTCTTGAAATATTATATTCTAAGAAATTATCTTTTTCATTCTCATCAGTATAATTGTTTAAGTAAAATTCTAAATCATCTCTTAATTCTTCTTCCTTAAGTTGATCTTTAAAATCTACTAGTATCGGAATATTATCTCCATAATAATTACTTAAATATTCAATATCAATATCATTTTTCTCTTTATATCGTTTAATATTTCTTTCAGCAATTATGCAATCTACTGAGAATAAATTAATAAATGTATAAACAGTAGTAATTATAACAACATAGTAATTTAAGACATTCATTTTATCTCTTAAAACATAGAATATTGTAGGTATTAATAATAATACTTCTGTGATTAAAGATACATAAACACCCAATCTTAATAATGTATAACCATACGCTTGTTCATATAAACTCATACGATAGAAAGATGAAAAAATTATAATTAGTGTTAAAAATATCATCGCAATACTCATTGCTTGATTATATTTGTCTTTTTTACTACGCTTAGCTAATAAAATAATAATAAAATTAATTAGCGAAATAAGCATCAATTCAAAGAAACCACTTCTAGCATACTGGGCATAATTAATATTAGAAGCTACGCTATGCATAAACAATGATTTTATTTGAACTATATCAAATACTATATATATAACATTTAATGCCGTTAATAGAATTTTCATAGTAAAAATATCTATATTACTCTTATTAATTTTCTTTTCTTTCTTGCCCAATTCATTTAAAGTAAACATTAAAACACCATTCAAATAAATAAATAAAATTACCATAACTATTAATCTGTAAATTATATTACCTAAAGAAATATCTTTAAGTAAATCCGCAAGTCCAGCAAATAAATTAGCAAATATTTCATCCGCAATACATAATAACCAAACAATAAATATAACTACTGGAATTACTATTAAAACTGCTTTTATTTTTTTCTTAGTTTCTGCAGTAAACTTGGTTTTAGAATCAAAATAACTCAAAGAATTTTTAACCGTAATCCCGATATATTCAATAGGTTTTAAAAATACTTTTATGATATTTTCAAGTAATCCTAATACTTCTTTAGGCTTATCAATCACATAGATAAACATTAAAGCATAAAGAACAGGAATTATTATAATGTTGAATTCACGAAAGATATTATCATAAATAAAATATGTGCAAGACAAAATAATTATTGGAATAAAGAATAATAAACCTTTCTTATTCTTTATCAATTTATTTAGTTTTAAATAATAGTATAAAAATACTAATAATGGCAATGTAAATAGTATTACATTAATACCCAACTTTTGGCTTACAATTAAAATAGAATTTAAAATCACTAATAACAAAGTATATAAAAAAACATTTTTCATAATACTCCTCCTTTTTTCTTAGTATAGAGAGTTATTCACTGTTGTCAATTACTTTGTGTAAATCAAACGTCAACTTAATTTGAATGTTTTTGGCGCCAATTTAACTATTAAATATAACGCTAGAAGTATATAAATAATTGTAAATAATAATCCAAACATTGAAAACTTAACTGAATTCATCACAACGTCTATCGCCATATAACTTGCCATATATGTTAATAAAGTTATAAAAGAATAACTTATTTTTTTGACTTCTAAATCTTTATTGAAAGGCTGTAATAAATAATAAATTACTAAGTAATGAACTGAAAAGAAAACACTTAAGAAGATAATAAATAGAAAAGTACTAATAATTACTAATAAATTGTAGTCTTTACATAATATTAATAATACCGTATTACCAATTCCTACTACTAAAGCTGGTAATAAATTAACTTTACTAATGGTTAATAACCTTTTCTTAAACAAACCCAATAAATTCTTAGGTTCACGGTAAAAGTTATAATTTAACATTGCATGATCACAATTAAAGAACATTGCTTGAGTAATGATTGCTCCCCTATTAACAAAATACATAATAATCACAAACCAACCTAGATTATTGTGTAATACTTTGCTAACTGCCAAGGAGAAATTTTGATCATATGTTATTAAATAACTAATTACTATATATATTCCTAGTAGAATTAAACTATATTTTTTAGCACTTCTAATTAATATTTGTTTATGTCTTTCAAAGAAAATAGTATTAAATAATTCATAACCTTTCTTTCCTTTTATTTTTCTATTATCTATTGCTTTATCTTTATCTCTTACTTCAACCATGGCTTGTTTTAAATAGTCTTTATCATTTTTAGAATTCATAACGTTAACCATAGAGAATAGTTTTTGATAAATTAATTTATAATCCTTTAAGGTAAATAAATAATTAGCTGCAATTGTTCCTAAAATAATTGTAATTACTGTAAGAATAACAATAGCTTTTAAAGGAATAAATATATTTATATATGGTAATAAAAGAGTAATAATTAAAACAGTCAAAACACTACCATAAAGTCTAGTATTACTGTACCAAATATACTTATATTTTTTATAAAAAATAATATTTAATGCTTCACCTATTAATCTAATAAAAAAGGTAAACATAATTAAACTTATACTATAAATAACTGGACTTTGAAGTAAATAACCAAATATTAAAATACAAACACTATTTAATATTAAATTAGTTATTTGATTCCAAAGTAAGTTAGCTTTTGCCATCTTATTAGAATCCATTTTAAACAAAGCAATTGAGAAGTATTTCTTTTTACTACTATTTAGCAATTTATTATTAATAAACATTCCAATAATAGTAAAAACAAAATATACATGAAAATAAGCCCTAACAAATGTATTCGGAAATAGTTCATAACATCCAACAAAAATTATAAAGAAATAAAAGAATTTTAAAAATAGTGCCCTAGCAATGAAAAAGATAATCATAAAAGTCTTAACTATTTTTTTTAAGATACTATCTTTGTAAATATCATCTGTTAATAAATCTCTTAAAATCGGTAAGTCTTTTAAAATATAAAGAAATGAATTAACTGTATATACTAAATCAAACTCAAACGATTTAGATAAATATTTAATCATTGTCTTCTTCCTTTAGTAAACTAATTATTTTATCTTTATACTTTTTAGTATTTAGATTTTCTTTTTCAATTAATTCTAATTTCTTATTACTTATAGCTACTATTTCATCGCATAAGTCCATAGCTAGTTCTAAGATATGCGTTGAAAAGATTATAATATGATCTTTCTTTAATGATTTTAAAAGTTTTTTCATATCATCTTGAACAACAATATCTAAAGCAGTTAATGGTTCATCTAGCAAGATTACTTTAGGATTAGCTACTACATTTATTAAAATTTGCATTTTATTTTTCATTCCATGAGAATACTCTTTTAATAAAGTATCTTGATCTTCTTTAGTTAATTTTACTAAATCAAAGTAATAGTCAATTTCTTTTCTTTCATCCAATTTATCTTCATTAATATCCAAGAAGAATTGTAAAAATTCCTTTCCTGTTAGAAATTCTGGTACTACTGGTGTTGATGTGGCATACCCTATTTCATTTGGAGTTAGTTTTTTTCCATCTAATAAAAACTTACCACTATCTATCTCAATATCTTCATTCAAAGCATTAAAGAAAGTTGTTTTTCCTGCACCATTTCTTCCTAGAAGACCATATATTTTACCTGATTCAAAAGTAAAATTTACTTTTTCTAATACTTCTTTTTCTCCATAATTTTTAGTTAAGTTAGTTATTTCCAGTTTCATTTAATCACTTCCACTAATTATTTTTTTCCCATATATTTCTAATTAAATTTAATGACAAAGTAGATAAAGTAAAACCAATTACTGGGACTAATGATGTTAAAAAGACATTTGAATATTTATTTATCAAATATGAATATAGTAAAACTATTACATAAGTTAGAATTGCAATAGCTATTTTTCTTGTCATTGATGTCTCCCAAGCTTTATCTTTTTCTACTCTTTTATTTCTTTCTTTTATTTGTTTAATTTCATTTTCTAATTTATCCATTAATATCACTCCAATTCAAAATTTATTTTTCCTTTTCCCTTATCACATTCAACATGTGCAATACTTCCGTTTATTATTGTTAAAGTTGGTCCTTTATGTGAAATATCCGCATCATAAATAACCGGTATATTTAAATCTCCTAAAACACTATCTTTTAAACAATTCTTAGTATCATATTCAAAATAACTTGTTTCTACGCCAAACCTTCCAAAGATAACTCCTTTGGCATATTTAAAATAACCTAGTTCATTAAATTTCCAAAGAGTTCTAATTGTTTCTTCCTTTGATAATTCACAATTATCAAAGTACCAAATAATACCATCATCTTTATATTTTTCATTAAATTTATCTATACCATCATATTTAGTACCAGCAAGTTCAGCGATTATATCAAAACATCCTCCAATGATACGACCTGTAAATTTTACTTTTTTATTATTAAGTGTATTCCAATAAACCTTTTCTGTTAAATTTAAACCCTCTAGACCAGTTACTTTTTTTAATGATTCATTTTCATATAATTTATAACTTTCCTCGGTTAGCTTTTTACCAGTAATTATATCTAAAAAGTCATAATGACATTGATAAAATTTTTCTTCACCAAATGAAGAAAAATTATTTCCATAAACTGTCGCTATATCGCATAATGTAGTTATTGAATATAGAAGACCTGTTGGATCAGAAAAGCCACAAATGTACTTAGGATTTTTCTTAATTAAATCAAAATCAATATATGGTAGTATTTCAACTAAAAATTCTCCTCCACCAGCACATAAAATTAAATCAATATCTTTATTTTTAAACATCTCATTAATTTCATCAGCTCTAATCTTTTTATCAGCACTACGTCCTTTATTACACTTATAAATATTTTTTGATAAAAGTGTTTTATACCCATTATCTTTAAAATATTTATTTGCATGTTTATATTTGTTTACTTTTAATTCATCTCCTGCTCCTGCGGAAGGTGCTGGAACTCCAATTAAATCATTCTTTTTCAGAAAACTCGGGTATTTCATCTAAATCATCCTTTTTCTTTAATAATTTCATAATAATATTATAAGCAATTACAATTACTACACCGCTAGCAGCAATAATGACTCCTGTATTAGTTAAACAACTAGTATTAAATTGACTTATATGTGCTTTTGTTTCCACTATTTTATCAACTACAAAACTAGAAATTATAATACCTACTCCACTAGCAATCATTGATTTGCCTAATGTTTGAATCCATTTATAAACCGACATTTGAAGTAAAGCAATTAATAATAAATCAATTATTAATGCTATGAATAAAATAATTCTTAATTTTTTAGAAATAATAAATTTATAGCCTTTTAAAACTTGCTTTTCAGTTGTAGTCATATTTCTACTAGCATTTTCTAACGACTGTTTATAAGCCCTAGACAAATCTTTAGTTTCTACTTGCTCCGCAGCTTTCTCAATCATTTCATCGGTTATTTCTTTACCTACTTTTTCTTCTAGAACTTCACGATTAGCTTTGACAAATTCTACCATGTCTTTTTCTAATTCAACATCATCAATACTATTCACATCAATTAGCCCATCTACCGTTGTATCTAAATATTTTTCAAGTAAATCTTGAACTTCAGGACTATTTAATATTTCCTGAACCCTAGGATCATCAGTTATTTCTTTAATTTGCTCTTCTGAAATAATACGATTTCCTTCACTTTGCTTTCTAGGAAATATATTTTGAACAACAATTTCTTTAATAACTCCATCAATTAAAATTTTCTTCAAGTTAAAAGAAATAGCTAAAGCAAAAATAACATCAATTAAGATAAAAACTAATAAACCTATTAATATCTTTTTAATCCATTTCATATAGTTCACTCCTACTCATAATTATACCATAAAAAAGGAAATAGAACTATTTATCCTATTTCCTTTAATAGTGCTTTATTTTAGATTCATAAATATCTTTATACCTATTTATAGAATCGTCTACAGGGATAATATATCTTACACTTTTAGTTTGATCCACTTCATCAATATATTCTTCTACTCTTATACCACCTAATGACTCCATGGTTTTCCATGAAGCAGGATTATCTAAATCAGCATCTAATAAAGCCTCTTCAACTTCATGTTGTTGACAAACTTTTAAACCTAAATATAGATTTATTTTATTATAACCTTTTTCTCTTTCACTAGGCCTTATACAATAACCAATATGTCCTCCATGTCTTCTTAGATAGTCATTTAATACAAGTCTAATATTTATCATTCCGATAATTTTATTATCACTTTCTCTAACTAAAAAATATGTTAAAGCCGGAACTCTTCCTTCTGGTTGATTAGCCCGATAATCTTGTTCTAATTTAACTAGCCAACCCTCATAATCATCTAGATATCTATCTAATCCACCTGTCCCATTAATATTAGAGTTATTTTTAATAAATTCATTGATAAATTCGATAGCCTCATCTTTTCTTCTTAGACTAGGTTCTTCATAGAAAAATTCTTCCATATAATCCTCCTAAATTCTAACATTCATTAAGTTACTACTACTATATCGTTTTAATCCTTGATAAAAGATTATAAATGCCAAAGATATAAAAAATATAGTAACTGCAATAACTATTATAAAACTATTTAAATTAAAATCTATAATTAGTCTTATTGGTATATAATTGACAAATTCCAAAGGAATAATTGTATAGAATAATATTTTAACTATTCCTTTAAAAATACCATCTGGATAAGTTGCAAAATTAACCATTAAACTGTTCATTGTATCAGCCACTAATTCTACTCTTCCAAACCAAAAACTTAATGAACCAAAGATAATTGCTAAAGCTACTACTATTAAAGCTCCATTTATACAAAAAAAGGTAAATAATATAAATGATTTTACTGTTATACCATATATAAACAACATAATATATGCATAAAGCATATCTCCTAAACAAGATACTTGTACAGTACTAGTAATATATGATAATAATACATTTTTAGGTTGAACTAAGTAATTATCTAATGTACCTTTATTAATTGCATCTGATATATTAAATGCTGATTCACAGAAGAAACGTGCAAAACCAAATGTCCCTGCAGCTAATCCCCATAAAAGTAATAGTTCTTTAAATCCTAAACCTCCAATGTTATCTTTAATTGAATAAAGGATAATCCATTGAACAATGAAACAAGAATTATTTAAAATCATGAAAATAATATTTGTAATAAAAGTGACTTTATTTAGCATTTCTCTTTCTAATGCATACCTAGTTGATAAAAATGATACTTTTATTTGATTTTTAACCGCCGTTAACATTTAGTCTTTTCACCCCCTTACTGTATATAAAATGACATATTGAAAAACTTATAATTAAGTAAATAATTTGAGCAACTATTACATTAATAAATTGACTTGTTTCAAAATTTACAAATAATCTAGCTGGTCCATAACTAACTACATAAATTGGACTTGCTTTAATAATTGGTTGAATAACACCAGGGAAAAACTCTACTGGGAATATTGTTCCAACAACTAAGATTAGTTTTGAATATAACCAGTAAAATGGATTAGCATCTTCAATAAAGAATGATATTAAACCAATCGCAACAATTAATAAAATATTAATTACTGTTGCTAAAAGACAAGTTAATAAAAAACCAGCAATTTGTAAAACATTAAGACTTGGAATACTACGTAAAAATATTATTCCCATAGCTATACCTAAAACAAATACACAAACAAATCTAATTGTTACTACTCCTAAATGATTAAATAAAGAGTATTCTACATAGTTATATGGCTTATTAATGTTATAAGCAATATTACCACTACGAACATCATTACAAATCTTTCTACATAGTTTTCTACCACTAATACTCATCCATAATATTTCAGTAATAGTTACATACCAAATCATTTGATTCATATTATAACCATTAATCAATTCACTTGGATCACTATATATATAATTCCATAGATTTAAAAATATAAAGATTATAATACAGTAACTAATAAATCCTACTAAGATATCTACTATATATTGAAGATTAGTCATTACTTCTGATTTATAAATGTATAAATATTTACGCATTATTTGTCACCCTCTTTGTAGATATCACTAATTATTTGTTCTAGAGGTACATTGGAAATATTTATATCAATAATATTATCAGGATTTAATAGTTTTAAAGCATCACTGACACTTTTCTTTTTAGTATCTACTTCAATTTTTAAATTATAACCTTTATCTTTTAATATGGTTATACCGTCTTCATCATCTAAATTAACTTGTTCTTTCATTTTAGCATCTACTATTTTCTTATTTAAATAATGATACTTTAAGTTCTCCATAGTATCATCTAAAACAATACTACCATTATTGACAATAATTACTCTTTTACATAGCTTTTCAATATCAGATACATCATGAGAAGTTAAAACTACTGTAGTTTTATATTCTTTGTTCATTCGTTTAATTAAAACTCTGATATTTTCTTTAACAACTGGATCTAATCCAATAGTTGGTTCATCCAAGAATAATATTTTAGGTTCATGGATTAAAGAAGCAACTATTTCACAACGAATTCTTTGTCCTAAACTTAAGTTTCTAACTGGAGTATTAATAAAATCATCTAATTCAAATAATTCTTTTAATTCATTAATCTTTTTCTCAACGCGAGAGTTTGGAATATCATAGATGGCTCCAAAAAACCTAAAGTTATCATATGGAGTTAAATGTGTCCATAATTGTTCTTTTTGACCAAATACACAACCTATTTCATAAGCTAGTTTTTTACGTTCTTTGACTGGATTTAAACCTAAGATATCAATACTTCCTTTATCTGGATATAGTATTCCGGTCATCATTTTAATTGAAGTACTCTTTCCTGCTCCATTTGGTCCAATGAAGGCAATCATTTCTCCTTTTTCTACTGAAAAAGAAATATTCTTTACGGCTTTGATGATTTTATATTTTGTTTTGATGATTGATTTAAGGCTTCCTTTCAATCCTTTTTCCTTTGTTTTTACTTTAAAACTCTTTGATAGATTTTTTACTGTAATAACTGCCATTCTAATCAACTCCTTTCTAGATATTTTCATTTCTTTAGATTTTTATCATCAAAACCATTGTAATATAATTTTTACTAAATAAAAAGCACGGAATCACACATATGTGTAAATGTGACTCCGTACTTGACGTGTAAGACTATTATCCCTATGCAGCTCGTTGCCTTATGCATACTCACAAAAATCTAAAGAAACTGGTCGAGTAATAAAAAAACGGAGCACACTACTGATTAAAGTAGTGACTCCGTAATACGTGTAGGTTTTATCCCTATGCAGCTCGTTTACACTTATGCATACTCACTCGACTTGAGTACATAGTACTACATTTGTTTACATTTGTCAACATTTTTATGTTTACACACTGCATTTTCATTGACTTTTTAGGACATTTTTGATATAATATACACTCAATTAAGGAGGGGTTTGAAATGAAAGAAGCCTTAATAGAATTAAAGAAAATTTTAAAGAGCGGTCCTATTTCTCAAGATGAATTCAATAATTTATTAATTCGATATAAATTAAATGCTGAAGCAATGGAGGAAATTTCTGACTTTGTTTTTGAAAATAACATAATATTCAAGAAAAAAGAAGATATTTCTAAGGATAAAGATATTGATGCTACAGCAGCTGATCTTGAAAATGTTGAGGAAGTATCCGAAGAAGAACTGAAAAATATCGATAAAATTGATGTTGGAGCTGTTTTTAGCTCTAATACTAGCGCACTTAGCCTATATTTTAATGCGGTTAGTAAAATACCTTTATTAAGCGCAGAGGAAGAAAAAGAGGTTGCTAGTAAAGTTGCTGCTGGAGATAAAGAAGCTTTCGATAAATTAGTGGATTCTAATTTAAGATTAGTTATATCAATCGCAAGACGCTATATTAATCGTAAGATAGACTTCTTAGATTTAATTCAAGAAGGTAATATGGGATTAATAAAAGCTGTAGAAAAGTTTGATTTATCAAAAGGCTATAAATTTTCTACTTATGCAACTTGGTGGATAAGACAGGCTATTACTAGGGCTATCGCTGATCAATCGAAAACAATTAGAATTCCTGTTCATTCAACTGAAATATTAAATAAAGTTAATCTTCTTAATAGAAAGTATGAACTTGAAAACCGTGGTGAATCAATGCCTGATGAAGAATTAGCTGCTATTATATATACTAATAACCGTAATTTACCTAAGATTGAAAGATTTAAACCAAAAATGGGTGAAAAGTTAGCTGAAGGAAAGAATTACTTTAAAAAAGATGTAGCAAGATTAACTCTTATAAGAATGCTATTAAGAATTGCAGCTATTAATGCACCTTACTATGAACAATTAAAGGAAGATACTAAAAAACTAAAAAAACTTAGAGATCAAGCTTATTTAGTTGATGCTGTTTCATTGGATGTTCCTGTCGGTGAAGATGAGGATACATTCCTAAGTGATTTTGTAATTGATGAACAAAGTAATACAGATAAAGACATAGATTATATGGCTCTACATGACATTCTTATGAATGTATTAGATGAGACTTTTGCGGATGATCCTAGAGCTAAAACAGTATTAATCGAACGTTTCGGTTTAGATGGAAAAGGTATACGAACACTTAGTAAAGTAGGAAAGAAATTTGGTGTTACTAGAGAAAGAATTAGACAAATAGAAGCAAAGTCACTAAGAAAACTTAGACATCCTTCGCGTTCCAAAAAATTAAGAGATTATTGTGAATAATCTCTTATTTTTTTATATCTCTTAATACTTGTCTAAGTATTTCCTTTGTATCTTCATGAGTTAAACTATTTTCTGCTTCAGTAAATGAAATAAAATCTACCTTTGATACTTCTTTTTCTTGAGGCTTTAGTTCTCCTCCTAGGACTTTTCCTAAAAAGAAAACAACTTCTTTCATTACCCCTTCCATAGGGCTATAACTTGTCGTATAGCGATAATTAGTATCTACTTCAATATCAATACCAGTTTCCTCTTTTACTTCTCTAATAGCTGTTTCTCGCTCTGTCTCCCCTTCTTCAACATGACCTTTAGGAAAAGAGACGTGCCCAACATTATGTTTAACAACAAGCACTTTATTATTGTCAACAACTACGGCTCCACACGATTTTTCTTGTTTCATGTTATCATTCCTTTCAAGTTAATTATACCATAAAAAGAGAATAGTAAGTTTACTATTCTCTTTCTATTATTTAATTTTATTTTCTCTAATACCTTTTTCAGTCAAATTCTTAAGTACTAATTCATGTGAGTGTTCCTTGGCTTCTCTTGCTGTTCTTAACCCAGATAATGCCTTTTCAAATTTTTGTAAAGCTGCTGTCTCTTTTGTAAATTGTTTCTTTTCTCTATTAGTTTTCTTTTCCTTTAAAAAGTCTTTAGAAATTTCTTTTCTCTTGTATTCTACTACCTCTTCTAATAATATTTCAGCATCTGGTTGTGCTAAAATTGAATTTAAAAGTACATTATCAGATGCTACTTTTTCTTCAGCATTAATTAAATTTCCACGAATCATTCCTAAGTATTGTTGAACTCTAGCTTCTTCTACTGTTCCTGTACCAAAATAAGTACTCATAATAATTTTTCTAGTTGCTTTAATACGATCTTTTTCTTCAGGAGTTAATTCAGTAGGTTTTGACTTTTTATAACTAGTACATCCTGTTATTTTGAATTCTTCTAACTGTTTCTTATCATCATATATTTGGTAACCATCTGTTATAAAATCATACTTATCAATAGTCTTTTTATGTCTATCTCCAATTTTTGGGCAAGTAAATACACCAAATTTCTCACAATTTTTTGCACATAAATGTAATTTTTCGTCTTCGCTTGCTTTTATTATTGAAGGTTCAATATGTTTTAAAACAACTCTTCCTTCTTTTTTAATAAGTATGTATTTCTTTTCTTCTGTTTCTCCAGCATTTTTAATAGTTTCAACATTTTCCATGCTGCAACCCCCCTTTTTCAAATGCGTATACATTATATCATAAAACCCTTAAAATGTCAATAAAATGTAAATTTAGGGGTTGAAAAAACAAGAGAAAAATGCTAAAATATACTTGTTATTCAGATGGCGTCATTGGTGAAGTGGTTAACACGCTAGTTTGTGGCACTAGTATGCGTGAGTTCGATTCTCACATGGCGCCCCAGTTTAGAATAAAAAGATTCTTTTTAAAAGATTCTTTTTTTT
>JAFRIS010000002.1 GCA_017432665.1 Bacilli bacterium | reverse complement strand
CGATGGTAGGTCTGAACGTATCGGCTGATTCCGACGCTCAGGTCTATCTCGGATATAAGATGAATACCGGCTCTCCGATCACCAACGTGATCGTATAAATTCATAATAATCTCCTGGTGTATTTAATACTACACTATAATTAACTGTAGTCTGATTAGATATAGTTGGACTATCTGCTGATACAGATCCCGTTTTTACTTGTATATTAGCCCAATGCACATCCCAATTAGCACTATTTACTTGAGCTGTTCCATTGATATTTAAATCACTATTAATATAGGCATATCCTAGACCTAGTCCTAATATTAAAATAAATAAAAGACTTTTTATATTATCTTTATCTATTATCATATTATCACCTAGTATAAGTATATATTATATTTATTTTTTTGACAAACAAAAAAACATCTGGGTAATACCCCAGATGCATTCCAAAAGGAATTCGTCTGTCAAAAAAGACTATCTTCCTTAAATTGATTATAACAAATATTTATATTTTCGCAATATTATTCCATATAACTTTTCTTTTCTCTAGCATCTCCTATTACTTTTAGGGAAGCTGGTTTTATTAGTGATTTGCCAAACTTATTATTAATTTCATCAATTGTCTTTTGAATATCGGCTGTATGATCTAAATTATCTTCTTTATCAAATAATGATACTTGTTCATTTCTATTATTCATTAAGTTTGCTAATCTTACTCCTATTAATCTAATTTCATCTTGTTTATAACTATTCTCAAATACTTTGTAAGCTACTTTTAATATTTCTTTTGTATTATCAGTTGCATTCTCTAAAGTTTCTTGAGCACTATAACTATTAAAATTACTATTCTTAAAAGTAATACCTATTGTCTTCGCAAACATTCCTTTACTACGTAATTCTCTACTTAGTTCTTCTACTTGTCTAAAGATTATTTCTTTTAATTTTACTTCATCAGTATAGTTATAAGGTAATGTTTCACTAATACTAATACTTGGATTTTTTGTTTCGTGTATTTCTACTTTAGAATTATCTACTCCATGAGATGCTCGATATAAATATTTCCCTTGTAATTTGAAATGCTTCTCTAAAAACTTTTCATCATATTTTGCTAGGTCACCTATTGTATGAATATTTAACTTATACAACTCTTTTGTAGTACTCTTACCACACATGTATAAATCTTTTACGTCTAGAGGCCATAATTTCTCTTCTATCTCGTTATTAAATAAAGTATGTACTTTATCTGGCTTCTCAAAATCACTTGCCATTTTAGCACACAATTTATTATTTGCTATTCCAATATTGACTGTATAACCAAAGCTGTTTTTTATTTCGTCTTTAATATGGTAGGCTAAAGATATAAGATCATCATAAATATAGTTCATTCCACTCATATCTAAAAAACATTCATCAACTGAAATTTGCTCTTGAAGTGGAGAAAACTTACTTAAATATTCCATTAGTTCTTTTGATTTTTGATAATAATAATTATAATTTGGAGGATAAACTTCTAAATGTTTACATTTTTTTCGGGCTGAATATAAAGTTTCGGCAGTAACAATTCCGTATTTTTTTGCAACCGGTGACTTAGCAAGAACTATTCCTCTTCTACTCTTTTCATCACCACCAATAATAGCTGGAACTTTTCTTATATCTTTCTTAAAGCCCTTATTTAGCAAGTAAACCGCAGTCCATGAAAGAAAAGCATTATTAACATCAATATGAAATATAATTCTATCTTTCATAGTCCCACCTCACATCTATTATAGAACATTTTTTCGATTTGTTCAATAAATTTTGCAAATGTAAAATTGTTTTGCGTAATCTATCTATTTACATACACATAAAGATAAATAGTTCATAATGGAATTAAGTCTTATAGGAGGAGATGTACAATGAATAAATACGAAGTTAGTATTTACGAGCAAATCGCTAAAAATATTAAAAAGTATAGAAATATTGCGGGAATCTCTCAAGCTGAACTTGCCGAAAGAGTAGGTGTCTCTCATGAATTCATTAGAAGAAATGAATCTAAAAAAGGAAGAAAATCTTTCTCTGTAGATACATTATGGAAAGTTTCCTTAGCTTTAAATGTAAATCCAGGGCTTTTATTTGAAATGGAAAAAGATCAAAAATAAAAAACACTTCTTTTTATTGAAGTGTTTTTTATTTATTATCATTTAAACAGAATACTGCATAAATTGGGATATATCTTATATCTTTTTTTGTTGAAAAATTGTTTTCAGTAATTCTATATCCTTGTGGTACAGTAAATCTTTTCATAAATACTGCTAAAGATTTAGCTTTTGAATTAGTTTTAGTAGTTAACTCTATTGGAATTATTTGCCCCATTCTATTTTGAATTACAAAGTTAACTTCTGCTTTCCCTTCGGTTTGATAGTAATAAATTGAGTAATCACTTTCAGCCAATGTTTTAGCAATATGGTTTTCATACATTACTTCTTTTATATGTTCATCTGCTAACATTTCTTTTTTATTTAAATGAAGCATTGTGAATAGTAAACCATCATCTGGCATATATAATTTAAAACTATCTTTATCTCTACTACTACTTAATGGAGATTTAATATCTTTTACCTTGTTACTACGATATACTATTTGATTATTGACTAAGTATTTAATACAACTTTCATACTCTTTAGCCCTTTTTCCAGAACCAAGTAATCCATATTGGAACTTTTTATTTTCTTTTTTTAATTGTTCAGGAATAGAATCAATTACTTCTAATCCCCTAGGAATATCAATTAATACTTTGTTTAATGCTACTTCCTTCTTATAAACATCTAACACTTTTTGTTTAATTGCATCTAGCTCAAAACTAGATTTACCTTCAAGACTAGCCTTTACTACTTCTGGAAGTCCTCCAGTTTCTAAATAATCATGAAATAATTCAAGTGCTACTTTATGGAATGAGCAAGTTTTTCTCTTATCAAATGATTCTCTAATTAATTTAGCCAAGCTTTTTTCTTTCCTAGCCCATAAGTATTCTTCAAAATCCATTTCATTCATACTTTTGAATTGTAATTCTTCACTCTTAAATTCTGCTAGTTTTTCCTTTTTAGAAGTAATAGCAATAACATTATATTTGCTTTGTTCACTACCAAAGGCTTTTAATACTCTAATTACTTCAATATCCATTACATTATCAAAAATAATTAGCGTATCATCTTTTAGAATTGTTTCTCCAGAAAAAAGAGATAAGTTTAAAATAACTTTTTCTACTGATCTTTCCTTTTTGAATAAATCAATTAGTTTTTTATTATTTTCAGTATTGAAATAAACAACATTTTTGTATTCTTTTTTTCCAAATTCTAATACTGAAAAAGTCTTTCCTACTTGCTTGCCACCATAAATTACTAACGGCTTTCTACTCTTATCTTTTTTCCATTTTAAGTAAAAGTCTTCTATTTTACGTTCCATTAATTGTATCCTCCAACCATATTTTCTAAATTAAGTATACTTTTTTATTAGTGCTTTGTCAATGGTTTAGTATACTCTAATCTTATTTTATCAGCAATAGTTATAATAAACTCTGAATTAGTAGGTTTTGCTTTATCAATATCAATACTGTGTCCAAATAATTCTTCCATTAATTCCCAATCACCTCTATTCCAACTAATATCTATCGCATGCCTAATGGCTTTTTCAACACTTGCTACCGAAGCTTCATATTTATTTGCTATTTCTGGATATAATTCCTTGGTAATTCTTCTAATTAGTTCTGGATTCATATATACTAGGACTATTCCTTCTTTTATATACTGGTATCCCTTTATATGAGAAGGTATCCCTAATTCATGAAGTGTTCTATTAATAACTATTTGGATATTATTATTATGAAGATTAATTAGAATTCTTTCATTACTATTGCTAGTTATTTCAATAATTTTCTTTCTTAATTCACTAAGTTCAAACGGCTTTAATATCATATAACTAGCTCCTAATTCTGCCACTTTTCTAATCATGGTTTGCTCATTATAAGAAGTTAAAATAATAACTTTCTTATCTATTTGATTCTTATTTAAATAAGTAAGCACATCTATTCCATCTTTATTGGGCATAATCAGATCTAGAATAATTAAATCAAATTCATTTAGATGTTTAGTAATTAATCTAATTCCATCTTCTCCAGTTGTTGCTTCAAATACTACTTCTATATCTTTATGCTCTTTAAAATAGTTTTTAATCATATTAACTATATCCTTATTATCATCAATTACTATTACTTTTATGCTTTTCATATTATCCCTATCCTTCTTAGTAAAACACAATAAAAAGGACTTATAGTCCTTTATTCACTTAACTTGTCTAAAAAAATCTGTAATTTATCTGGTTTTAAACTTAAACCACCTACTAAATAACCATCAATACCCTCTATTTCTTTTAGAGTATCAATATTTTCTTCATTAGCACTTCCTCCATATAATACTTTATTGTTTGGAAGTTTACTCTTTATAAAATCAATTACTTCTTTTATTTGTTCATTTGTTGGTATTTCACCAGTACCAATAGCCCATACTGGTTCATATGCAATTATTACATTACTTCTTTCATTTTCCATTAAATAATTAGTTACTGAAGCTAATTGATTACCAATAACTGCCTTAGTTGAACCTTTTTCTCGATCAGCTTTTCTCTCACCCACGCAAAGAATTGGTGTCATATTGTTTTCTAATAATCTTCTTATTTCATTAAAAAGTTCCTCTTCAGTTTCACTAAGTCTTCTTTCGCTGTGTCCTACTATTGAGTATTTGATACCTAGTGCACTTAATTGTCTAGCTGATATTTCTCCAGTGTGTGATCCATCTTCATAAGGTGAAACATCTTGAGCTCCTAAAATAACATCAGTTTTCACTGTTAAATTAAGATATGTAGGACATAATATTAATTTGCCTTTAAAAGTAATTTCCTCAATTTCTTTAAGATATTCAACATATTCATCTCTCGTAAAATTACTCTTATTGTTAAGCGCTACTATCATTTTAACCTCTCCTTTATATTCTTTGCTATCTTAGAAATAATTCCAAATCTATTTTCATTTTCTTTTTCTTTGATAGCTCTTTGGTAAACAGCTAATACTTTATCAGCATAATACTTTGAACTATAGCTTTCAGCTTGTATTCTGGCTTGTTTATCCAATTTTTTTAATTCAGTAGGATTTTCGTACAATCTAAGAATTTGTTTTACATATTCTTCATGATTCTTGAAAATTAAACCATTCAATTCATCAGTAATCATACTCTCAAATGCTTCATCTTTCATACATACTGGAACAACATTGGAAGCCATTGCTTCAATTACTGTTAAGCCTTGTGTTTCCGTCTTAGAAGCTGTCGCAAAGACATCTGAAATGTGATAGTAATATGGCATTTCATCCCAAGCAGCTTTTCCTGTAAAAATTATACTCTTATCTAAATCTAATTCATGAGTCAATTCTTCGTATTTTTCTTTATCAGGTCCATCTCCTACTATAATAAGTTTAATATTAGGATGCTTATTAATCAAGTCTTTATGTGCATTTATTAGGAATTCTACATTCTTTTCTTCTCCTAATCTACCTACAAATAGTATTACAAAATCTTTTTTATCCAATCTTAATGTTTTTCGTAGTACTCCCAATTCTTTGGTATCAACATTTTCTTTAAAGAATCTTTCTACTTCAATACCTGTTGGAATAATATTAATATTCTTTTCAACTTTATATTTCTCTTTAAATAATTTATATGTCTTCGTAGTAGGAACAATTAACTCAGTAGCTGTTCTATCGCAATAGAATTTAGTTAAGTATTCCACTAATTTCTTACTTGATTTTTCAAAATACCCTTTAGTTATATAGTAAATGTAATCCTCATACATCGTATGATAAGTATGAACTAAAGGAATATTATATTGTTTGGCAATCAATCTAGCAAAAGTTCCAATCGCAAACTCAGTCTGTGAATGAATAACATCTAATTTCCAACTCTTAATCTTATTAACTGCAGGAATTGGATAAATACTAGTCATTCTAGAATCATAGATACCTGTTGGAATACCAGGTATTTTTAATACTTTTTCTTCTTCATCATACTCATATTTGAAACTTTCTAGATTAGCAGTTACTACATATACTTCATGACCCTGCTTTTCCAAGGCTTTTTTAAGCATTAATTCACTAGTAACTAAACCACTTATATAAGGGGCATATGTTTCTGAAAAAATACCTATTCTCATTTTTTCACCTTCTCTTCCAAGCTAAACAAAATACCTCCAGTAATTACTCCTAAATAATATGTTATAAACCTCCAAATAATAACTGTAGCTGAAATAGTTCCTAAACCTATAAAGTTACCAAAAAATTGAGTAAATCCATACTCCATTCCTCCACTAGCTCCTGGTATAGGAACAAATGCCCCAATTACATAAACATAAGCTGAAGCAGTTAATGTTTCCAAAACAGTTAAACTTTGGAAATCACCCATACTATATAGAATAAATAAAGGTACAATATATAAACATAGTAAGCTTGCTATATTTAATAGAATTCCTACTACTGTTAATCCTTTTCTCTTTTTTAAGTTTTGAAAACCTTTGTAGTAATCATCAAATTTATTGTTTATTTCTTCTGCGTTATGTTTAATTTTTAATAGTTTAAGTATTTTAATTATTAAAGCACTAATTCTATGAGTAATTCTCTTTGAAGAAGATATCAATAGTAATACAATTGCTACAATAATATTGATAGTAAAGCCTAACATAACTAAATGTTGAAGAAATTTTACTTTAGGAAAAATATTAAAAGTAAAATTATAAGCCACTGCAAAGGCACCACAAATAACCAGAGCTATTTGATAAAATATAAAACCCTGGACAGTTTGATTGGTTGCTTTAGCAAGCGGTATATCATGTTCTGTATTCATATATATTTCCATTGGTTGCCCACCTGATGAGAAAGGTGTTATCCCATTAAAGAAATGGGCAATCAAATTATGCTTAATTGCCTCTTTTAAATCTATTTTCTTCTTGTCATTAATAATTAAGTAATTAGCAAAACCCCTTATAGAAATTGATAAAAAATAGAATATTACTGCGATAAACAAAAACTTAATATCTATATTACTCATCGCAGCTACTATTCCATCGAAATCATCTCTTAATATTATATACAAAACAATCGCTGTTACTAAAAGTAAAAAAATTGTATTCTTTCTGATATTATCTAACAATTTCATTATATCATTCTCTGTCCTCTTTCTCTGTCTTCTTTTTCTAATTCTTCTTGTAAATAAATAACTGTTCCATTTTCCTCTCCTAAAGATTCAAAGTTTAATGACTCTAGGTCTTTAATTAAACTTTTATCCTCAGAAGTAGTTTTTACAAATAAACTTTTTAATCCTAAGTCTTGAGTACAATTAATAAGCATAGATAAGAAACTTTTTCTTTTTAATCCTGTAATAGGAAAGGTAATTGTCCCTATTTTACGATCTTTTTCACCATATATATGACAATAATCTTTTATATTATTATCTTCTTGTAAATACATTACTTCTTCTATTTCATTAGAATTCTTTTTTATATCAGAATAATTCTCTGGATCTAATTGTCTAGCTTTATTTATAAAGTCTATAACACCTGAATCATCAGAATTATATGCTTTTCCTAATAATGCTATTTCTTTAATTGTTTCACTATCATATGGATTTAATAATAATACTTTTTTTGTACTCAACCTACTCACCTCTTAAATTACTTTATTGCTTCTATTCCTGGTAATTTTTTACCCTCTAAGTACTCTAAAGTTGCTCCTCCACCTGTTGATGCATGATAAACTTTATCTTTATAACCAGCTGTAGTAGCTGCAGCTACTATATCTCCACCGCCTAATAAAGTCTTAATATTATTATCAACAATATATTTCAATAATTCATCAGTATTTTTCTTATACTTTTCAAACTCATATACTCCAAGTGGCCCATTCCAAACAACAATAGCGGCACCTTTTAAAGTTTCTTCAAATAATTTAACTGTTTTTTCTCCAATATCAAGTCCCATTTCATCGCTACTAATTTCATTAATATCTTTTAAACGATATTCTTCATCATTAGTATATTCATTAGTAACAGCACAATCTACTGGTAAAACAATTTTGTCGTTGTAATCCTTTAAGACTTTAGTACAAAAATCAATACTTTCTTCATCTAGTAATGATTTGCCTATTTCGTTTCCTTGCGCTTTCAAGAAAGTAAAGGCCATTCCACCTCCAATTAGTATTTTATCTGCTTTAGTAACTAAATTTTCAATAACACCAATTTTATCAGTAACTTTAGCTCCTCCTAAAACTACTACAAATGGATGTTCTGGCTCATCTAAAATACTAAGTGCTTTTAATTCTTTTTCAATTAAGAATCCAAAAGCAGCAGGCAAATGACTAGCTATTCCTACATTAGAAGCATGAGCTCTATGTACTGTTCCAAAAGCATCGTTAATGAATACTTCTCCTAAACTAGCCCAATATTTACCTAATTCAGGATCATTACTACTTTCTTTTTTACCATCTAAATCTTCATATCTAGTATTTTGAACTAATAAGATATCTCCTGATTCAAGACTATTTACTAACTCTTCTAATTCTTCTCCACGAGTTTTTTCACTAAATAAAATATCTTTTTCTAATAATTTAGATAATCTATCTGCAACAGGAGCCAAATTATTCTTTTCTAAATCAGCTTCTTCTTTTACTCGTCCTAAATGTGACATTAAAATGATCTTACAATCTTTTTCTAAACAATACTTAATAGTTGGTAAAGCTTCAACTATCCTAGTATCATCAACAATCTTACCATCTTTAATTGGTACATTAAAATCGCATCTAATAATAACTTTTTTATTCTTAATATCTATATCTCTAACTGTTTTCATTTTAAACTCTCCTATCAATTAAAATTATATCATTTTTTTACATTAAAAAAAAGAAAGATTATCCCTTTTCTTGTAAATATATTTAATTATGTATTACAATATAAGTGGTGATTAGATGGACATAAAAAAATTAAAAAAAATTACTGATATAATGATTGCTAATTTTGTTAATAAGTTAGGTTTAGATGGAAAATCTTATGTATCTTCAAATAATTGTCCAATAGTATTTGGTGATCTTGGAGTATTTAAAAAGACTTTAGCTGGTAGATTTTATACAGCTAAAAGTAAAGATTTAGAAACATTTTTAGAATTAAATAACTATAGTAAAGAAGATCAAGAAAAGTATTTATCTGAAGGTATGGTAGTAATTAATGATTATTTTGAAAATAATCCTCTAAGTAAACTATCTTTAATTACTTGTATTCATGAAAGATTTCACGCTAATAGAATGATTCTAACTAATATGCCATATAGTGGTAATGAAGACATTCCTAATTTCTTCTATACAGAAGGTCGTTTTATACGAAATAATGATGAGGAAATCGATACATATATTGATCCCGCTCAAGAAATATTATTGAGTTCAATTGATCAAAGTGAAGATGTTATTAATCATTACAAAGACCTTAGTTTTGAAGAAAAAGATGACCTACAATTTGCAAATGATATGTTTGGTGATAAAATGTCATTCCAACAAGCAATTGATGAAGCACTTATTGATTTAATGGCTAGAATTACTTTTGAAATAAACACTGATAAATTTTCTGATATTATGGAAGTTGCTGGTTATTTAAGTAAACATTCTAAAAATGGTAGCTATACTGGTATGTCTAACATTATTTTAAGACATAATGATCTAGAGTTATTTAAATGGATGATCGATCCTATATCTTATCAAAATGATGATATACATTATGATTTCTTTTCAAATTATATAACTACTGATGATTTAAATGATATAAAAATTGTGCTTGAAAGCGAAGGCGTTCATGTAGAAGATGAATTCCTAGGTGACTTAATTAAAAAGATTGATAATAAATCTAAATAAGCATAAAAAAACAAATAAGTTTAACTTATTTGTTTTTCTTTTTACTTTTTCATTAAGTATTTAGCAGTTCTAACCATCTGCATAGTATAGCCCATTTCATTATCATACCAAGATACTACTTTTACTAATTGTTTTCCATCTACTTCTAAAACATTAGTTAATAGACCATCTACTAATGAACCACAACGTCTTCCAATTACATCGCTTGAAACGATTGGATCCATGGTAAATTCCATTGTTTCGTTAGCATGCATCTTTAATACCTCGTTGATTTCTTCAGCTGTAGTATTCTTAGCTAATTCTAAAGATAAATCTACTACTGATCCTGTTGGTACTGGTACACGCATAGCAGTTCCATCTAATTTTCCTTCTAGATTAGGACAAACCAACCCAATTGCTGAAGCAGCACCTGTTGATGCTGGAACAATATTAGCAGCACATGCACGCCCACGGCGAGCCATATGTCCTTTTTTATGAGCTATATCAAGTGATGCTTGATCATTAGTATAAGCATGAACTGTAGTCATAAAACCTTTAACAATACCAAATTCTTTATCAAGAATATCTACTACAGGAGCTAAACAGTTAGTTGTACATGAAGCTGCAGAAATAATTTTTTCATCACCTGTTAGTATTTCATGATTAACATTATAAACTACTGTTTTTAAATCACCTTTAGCAGGAGCAGAAATAATTACATGTTTAGCACCAGCATCAATATGTGCTTGAGATGATTCTACTGATGTAAATAAACCAGTACATTCAAATACTACATCAATGTCTAATTCTCCCCAAGGTAATGCATTAGGTTCTTTTTCAGCATATACTCTGATTTTTCTATTGCCAACAATGATATTTTCATCATCATTACTTATTTCATCAATACGATAGTTTCTATGATTAGTATCATATTTTAATAAATAAGCAAGTTGAGCAGCATCTGTTAAATCATTAATAGCTACTACTTCAAAATCAGGATTTTCCTCCATTAATCTAAAACATAATCTTCCGATTCTTCCGAATCCATTAATTGCTACTTTTATCATATAAGCCTCCTTATTTTTATTATATATTCATATCATTTTATATTCAATAAATCACTTTCATTTTTACATATACAATTGTAAAGAAAAACGACTATTTAGTCGTTTTATAAGTATTATTCTTGAACAATAAATTCAATAGCATTGCCATCAACCCAGAAATTAGGATTATATGTAATTGTAATTTTTTTAGCATCTTTTGGTACTTCATAGAAAACATATCCTATTGACTTTTTACCCTTTGCTAAAGTAGCAGATAAATCTTTATATTTATCATTTCCAATGTAACCAGAATCAACACTAACACCATCGGCATCTGCATTAAAATCTAAGCTACTAACATATAGTTCATCACCGTCATTAATATTTTCAACTTCAAATTTAGCCATAGCGTATTTGTGTCCTTCTTTTGGTTCTGAATATTCTCCATAATCAGTAAAGTTGATATTTACTTCTGTCATTGTAATTTTTTCGTACTTATTTTCAAATGTTTCATTAACTTTAAATGTTGTTTTTCCATTAATGTCATTCCATTCATTAGAAGTCTCTTTTACAGCCTCATCTACTCCTTTAGCACAACTATTCATGCATCCAACTATGCAAACGATTACAATAACTATGATTATTAAAGCTTTAACAAATCCAGGTAATCCTTGATTTCCTCCGCATTTTGGACATTTTTTTGCTCCTTTTGCTATTTCTTCCTTACAATGCTTACAAATCTTCTTATTTTTTTCCATTATGATACTCCTTTCTATCTAAAGAATATCACATTATGTTAGAATTTTCTACTATATTTTTCTAATATGTTTTTTAATATATTAAGATATTAAAATAGTATTAGGTGATTATTATGAAATTTGTTCCTAAAAAGACTCAGAAAAAAGAATCTTCTGTATATAAATCACTTTATATAAAAGAAGATTTAGCAAAAAAAGTGGAAGAAATTGCTAAAGATAATGAAACTTCCTTTAACAATGTCATTATTAGTATGATAGAGGCTTGTTTAGAATATGATATCGATGAAAAAGACCACAAATAGTGGTTTTTTATTGTTCCAAACAAGCGTTTATTAGCATTAAAACACTTATCAAATCATTTTCGCTAGCTTTTTCAATAAAAGATACTCTTCTAGCATCATAATCAATACTTCTTATATGCTCACAAAGTACTGAACCTTTAATCTTTTTAGTATCTTCTAATAAATAATGAGTTGGGAAATCTTTAGTATTAGAAGTGATTGGACAAGCCATAACCATTTTTGTTTTTTCATTGAATAAATTTATACTAACTATTATTGCAGGCCTATTACCCTTTTGTTCATGCCCTTTTGTTGGATTAAAGTCAAAATAAACAATATCTCCTTGTCTTGGAATATAAGTCTTTACCATATCTCTCTTCCAACTGGATCATCCCAAACAAACATAGGTAATTCAGGTTCTCCTTTATAATCTTTAAATCTTTCAGCTAGAGACACTTTTTGCTTTTTTGACTTTGAAATAATTATCTTATCTTCCATTTGTTCAATCAATACTTTATCATTTTTGCCAATATTCAAAGTTTTTAAAAATGCGCTTGGTATTCTAATTCCATAAGAATTACCCCATTTTTGTAGTTTTATTTCCATGTAATCACTCCTTACTTATAGTATATACAATGTATATACTACTGTCAAATAAAAATATCCACAATTCTGTGGATATTTTAATCTACATTGAAATAACTTCCTCCAATGAATTCTCTAATTACAGCATCTTCAGGAATCGCATCAGATGGGATTGGTAAGAAAGCTCTTAAAATATCGATTAATCTTTTAGCTTCTTCATAGTATGGTGAATCACTATGTACTGAATATAATAATGGTTCTACATAAGTCTTAAGAACACCAACTTCATAAAATGCAGCTGAATTAATTAAAACATCAGCTTCATCTTGATATGGGAAGATCCATTTTTCTTCTCCATTTCTAACGCTTATCCAAGCTTCAAGAGTATCATCCACTGAATAACCTCTAGTTCTATTATCACGAATAATTCTTCTTAATAATCTATTATCAGTAGTTGAAACACGATTATGATTATCAATATTTACTTCAGTTAAAGCTGAAATGTATATTTTATACTTCTTGTTTCTTTGAATATTTGTTAATACTTTAGTATCTAAGGCATGGATACCTTCTATTACTAGGATATCATCATCATCCATTTGCATAGTTTCATTATATTCTTTTTTACCAAAAGTGAAATTAAATGATGGACGAAGCACTTCTTTGCCGTTTAACAACTCCGCTACTTGCTTATCAAATAGTTTTAAATCTACAGCTTCTAAACACTCAAAATCGTATGATCCATCAGGGTTTTTAGGAGTATCTTCTCTTTCGACGAAGTAATCATCCATTGAGAGTACTTTAGGATTTAATCCAAACAAACGTAAATACATACATAGTTTCTTAGATGTAGTAGTCTTTCCTGATGAAGATGGTCCAGCAATTAAGACAATTTTAACATCTTTTTTATCACTAATTTCTCTCGCAATACTTATAATTCTATGATCATAAATAGTTGAATCTATTTTAATCATATCACTTATTCTTCCAGTTGAAACTATTCTATTTAAATCTACTGATGTAGAAATACTTAATTTTTTACCCCAATCACGATATTGCTTAAATACTTCAAACATCATTGGATGGTGTTCATATTTCTTTATTTTATCGTGAATAAATACAGTTGGGAATCTTAAGATAAATCCATTATCTTTAATATAAGTTAAGTCAAAATCTTTTACTAGTCCTGTTGAAGTAGGCATTAAATTATAGAAATAATTATACAAATTACCCAAACGATATAGCGTTACATAATTATTAGTATTATAACGCATTACTCCAGCTTTAGCAGTATCACCAACACTTTCAAAGTATTTTCTAGCTTCTAAACGATCTATATTCATTTTAACAATTGGTTTATCTTCAGCTATTATTTCTTGCATCTTTTTCTTTATTTCTTTTACTTTTTCTTCATCTAGTTTAAAAGTTGACTCTATATAAATACCTTTATCCAAAGAATGTTCTACAGTAATATTAGCACTCTTACCATATAACTTCTTAACTGCATAAACCATTACATAAATCAAGCCATTAATATGAACAACATTTCCTTCTCTAGAAGTTAAATCAAGAAATTCAAGGTCACAAGATTCAGTAAGTGTATAAGATAATTCTTTTAATCTATTACCAACTTTACCTATAAGAATTGGAAAATCAAACTTGTCTCTAAAATCCTTAGCAATTTCATACAAAGCTATGTCTTTATTGTAAGTATACTTCTTATTATTTATAATTACTTCTATGGTTTCTATCATAGTATCAGCCACCTTTTACTCTATGTAATGATTATAACATATTTAATCTATAATTATATGAGTATTTTTTACCATTTGACACTATATAACAAAAAAAGACCTAGTCATTGGTCTTTTGTTTATTAAATCTTTCAGCTAAATCTTTAATTTTTCTTAATCTATGATTAAGCCCTGATTTAGTAATTGGCTTATTAGTTTCTAATGATATTATTTCTGCTAATTCCTTTAGAGAAGCTTCCGGATATTTTTTACGATACTCTAAAGTTTCTTTAGTTTTATCATCAAGTAACATAACCCCATCATTATCTTCTATTACTTTGATATCTCTTAATTGTTCTGTAGCTGTTTGAATTACTTTATCGATATTAGCTTGTTCCATGTTGTTTAAACGATTAGTCTTATTCTTTTGATCACGGTAAACTCTAACATCTTCAAAATATAATACTGCTTTATTTGCTCCTAAAATCTTTAGAAAATCACTAATTTTTTCAGCTTCTTTGATATAAATCATATAACCTTTATCTCTACTTAAGATTTTGGCATTTAATTCAAAAATATTTAATAGTTTTTGAACAAAAACAGCTTCTTTTGACTTATTGATTAATAATTCCATATGATATCTAGATGTCTTAGGATCATTAATACTTCCAACACCTTCAAATACTCCGCGAAGATATGCTCTTATTTCTTCATTACCGCCTACTATATAATTAGGTACGGTCCCTAGATATTTACTATTATTATCCCAAATACCTAAATTCTCTAGTATTTTTGTTAGGTTATCTTCAATAGTAATTTGATATAAATCATTTTTACTAAAATTTAGGTTTTCAATTATTTCTACTTTAGGAGTTATATCATAAATATCTTTTAAAGAATCTACCAAGTGATTAACTACTTGTTTATTCTCAGTAGTCATTGTGACTTTTTTATTTGTAATAATACCATTATTTCTGATATAGCCAGATAATTCAGCAATTAGTTCTGAATTACTACTTTTAATTTTAGAAATTTCTTCTTTTATTGTTACTGTATAAGACATTATTTCCTCATTAAATATGAGAAGATTAAAGAACTTAGTTTTAGACTATTATGTTTTAGAGTATGATCATCATCAATAATAATCAAATCATCTTCAATTAGTTCCACACCAATCTTTTCTAACTCATCATAATCAATTTTAACTGGATCTTTTTGTTCTTCTGTTTCATATTTTTTAGCCATTTTATCAGATATTTTGGTATTACTTGCGATAACTACATCGACTTTCTTTTTATCAAGATAACGATCTAATAATTTAATATGATCTCCTACTGTGAAACCATCCGTTTCTCCTGGTTGAGTAAATAAATTAGATAAATACATAATAGGAGCTTTTGCTTGATTAAAGGCCTTCTTTACTTCTTCACAAATAATATTTGGTAATACGCTTGTGTACAAACTACCCATACTGAAAATTATTAAATCCGCTTCTTTAATAGCCTCTACTACTTCTGGTAATACTTCTGGTTCATTTTTATAGAAGATTTTTTCAAATTGACGATGAGCAAAAGTAATTTGTTCTTCACCTTCAATAATATTACCTTCTTTATCAAGTCCCATTAATGTTAAATCAGATTCTTCAGAAATAGGTAATACTCTATGCCTAACATCTAATAACTTGCATAAATGGGCAATTGATTCTTTTAATGAGCCCGTTATGTCTAACATTGCAGTTAAGATTAAATTTCCTACTGCATGACCATCTAAATCACTAGATGTCTTAAAACGATATGACATCATGTCTTTAATTGCTTCATCAGTTCCTGATAAATTAGTAATTACTTTTCTAATATCTCCTACAGCTGGAATATGGAATTCTTCTCTTAGTTTTCCTGTTGATCTACCATTATCAGAAACTGTAATAACAGCTGTGATATCGACTGGAAAATCTTTTAAACCTCTAAGTAAGTAAGATATCCCTGTTCCTCCACCCATAACAACTACTTTTTTATTCATATGTCCTCCTATTTTATTAATTTATCTTTTATATATAACTTATTTTTTCTTGCTTTAATAATTAGATATATACCTATGATTATTCCTAATATTGAAATAATTTGAGCTATTTTTACTGGTCCTAGCATTAGTGAATCCGATCTGAAAGATTCAATAATTATCCTACCTATACTATACCAAATTAAATATATACCAGTTAAATCTCCAGACTTTATTTTTACTTTCTTTCTAACAGTAATTAGTATTATAAAGCCAATAAAACATATAATTGATTCATAAAGAAATGTTGGTTCCCTGTATGCTCCATTGATATACATACCATCAATAATAAATTGTGGTAAGTGTAATCCTTTTAAGAAATCTAAAGAAACAATTCTTCCGAATGCTTCCCCATTAAAGAAATTACCCCATCTACCAATAGCTTGAGCTAATATTAAACTAACTACAATCATATCAGTCATTAAGAAAAGGTTGATATTTTTCTTTTTACAATAAACTATTAAAAATATTAACCCCGCAATAATTCCTCCATGAATGGCTAGTCCGCCATGCCACATCATTATTATTTCTATTGGATTTGCTAAATAATAATCTAAATTAAATAGTACATAATATAGTCTAGCTCCTAAGATACTAAAAATTATTAAATAGAAAGCTAAATCAGTTAATTCTTCGTTAGTCATATTCTTCTTTTTTGCTTCTTTTAATACTAAGGCATATCCTAATATTAAAGCAATTAATATTAAGAAAGAATACCATCTAATTTGTATAAAACCTAAATCAAATAATACACTATCCATGTTTCTTTACCTTACCAACTATTTTTTTCAATAACTCTTCAGCAATAAAATTAGTTATTGATAAAAGAATTGAAGCAAGTACCGCTATCCAAATATTATATACTTGAAAATGTGGTCCTAATAACCAATCGACTAATTTTAAAATGAAGACATTTATAAATGGATAAAACAGTCCTAGAGTTAGTCCTGTAATTGGAATAGTTAAAGTGAACAATATAGGTTTAATAGTCTTATTTAATAAATAAATAATAACTACTACAATAGTTGACCAAAATATTAAATGATTACTATCTATATAAATAGTTCTAAACAAGCTAGTAACTAAAATGAATACTAATGTATATCCAGCTAAATATAAAACCCAATCCATGAAATTTATGAATTTTTGCTTACTTTTTTGGACTACTTTCTTTGCTTTAGTCATGTTTTCACCCCTAAAGTACTTTCTTCAAGAATTCACCCGTATAAGATGCTTTTACTTTAGCAACTTCTTCAGGTGTTCCAGTAGCAACAATAGTTCCACCATCATCTCCGCCTTCTGGGCCTAGATCAATGATATAATCAGCTGTTTTGATAACATCTAAGTTGTGTTCAATTATTACTACTGTATCCTTATTATCGACTATTTTCTGTAAAATTGCAAGTAAGCGCTTGATGTCATCAGTATGTAGACCTGTAGTTGGTTCATCTAAGACAAATAGTGTTTTCCCAGTAGCTTTCTTTTGTAATTCTTTAGCTAATTTTACTCTTTCTGCTTCTCCACCTGATAATGTAGGAGCACTTTGTCCTAATTTTATATATCCTAGTCCTACATCTTCTAATACTTGTAGTTTTCTTTTAATCTTAGGAACATTTTCAAAGAATTTTAAAGCTTCTGTAACACGCATATCTAAGACATCTGCGATATTCTTATCTTTATATTTAATATTCAATGTTTCTTTATTATATCTAGTACCATGGCATACTTCACAAGGTACATATACATCTGGTAGAAAATGCATTTCAATCTTTTTAACGCCATCTCCACGACAAGCTTCACATCGACCGCCTTTTACATTGAAAGAGAAACGATTTTTTTCAAATCCATACATCTTTGCTTCTTTAGTAGTAGTAAATAGTGTTCTAATATCATCAAATACTCCAGTATAAGTAGCTGGATTACTTCTAGGAGTTCTACCAATTGGATTTTGATAGATTGCGACTAGTTTATCGATATTATCAAGTCCAGTAATCTTTTTAAACTTACCTGGTCTTTCTTTTGAATTATATAATTCTCTAGCTACTTGCTTACAAAGTATCTCTGTAATAAGTGTTGATTTACCTGATCCTGATACACCAGTAATACAAGTAAATGTCCCTAGTGGAATATCTACATCAAGATTTTTCAAGTTATGCTCAGTAGCACCTTGAATAGTTATTTTTTTGCCAGTTCCTTTTCTTCTTTTTTTAGGAGTTTCGACACATTTTTTACCACATAAATATTGACCAGTAATTGAGTTTTCTACTTTCATTACTTCTTCTGGCGTTCCTGCAGCAATTACTTCTCCACCAGAATCTCCTGCACCTGGTCCAATATCTACTAGGTAATCAGCCTCACGCATTGTATCTTCATCGTGCTCAACAACAATTAATGTATTGCCTAAATCACGCATTTCTTTCATTGAATTAATTAATTTTTCATTATCTCTTTGATGAAGTCCAATACTTGGTTCATCTAAAACATATAATACTCCCGTTAAGTGTGATCCTATTTGAGTAGCTAATCTAATTCTTTGAGCTTCTCCTCCTGATAATGTACCAGCGCTTCTATTTAAAGTTAGATATTCTAATCCAACATTAGTTAAGAATTCTAATCTTGAGTTAATTTCTTTTAATACTAATTCCGCAATGGCAGTCTTTTCTTCTGATAGCTTCAAATTAGTCAAGAATTTATGTAATTCTTTAATACTCATAGTAGTCATTTCATAGATATTCTTATTACCTACTTTTACACATAATACTGAATCATTAAGTCTTGCACCATGGCAAGTATCACAAGTGTGTTCTACCATGTAGTTTTCTAACCAATCTCTAATCCAAGTGGAGGTTGTATTCATATATCTTCTTTCTAATCTGTTTATTATTCCTTCATAGAAATCAGCCTTATCTCTTTGAATACCACCTTTAGTTTGATATTTTATTCTAATTGGTTCATCACTACCAAATAAGATTAATTCTTGGGCTTTTTTTGATAATTTAGACCATGATTTATTCATATCAATCTTATAATGATTGCATAAACACTCTAATTCCATGAACTCAATAGCTTCCGGATCATCAGTTAGTGTCTTAATAACTCCCTCATTTAAACTCAATGTTTGATCTGGGATAAGTAAGTCTTCATCTATTTGTAGTTTTACTCCTAATCCCTTACAATCAGGACAAGCTCCATATGGGGCATTAAAACTAAATAATCTTGGTTCTAATTCAGGTAAACTAAATTCACAATATGGACAAGCAAATTGTTCTGAGAAGACTATCTCACGAGCATTATCTCCTAAAATTTGAATAACTACTTTCCCTCCACTAAGTTTAGTAGCTTGTTCAATAGCTTCAAAGATTCTTCCGCGAGAACCATCTTTAATAACAATTCTATCTATTATTACTTCAATACTATCTTTTTTATTCTTTTCTAACTCTATATTTTCACTCAAATCATACATTTCACCATTGATACGTACTCTTATATAGCCTTCTTTTTGAAGACTCTCTAATAAATCTTTATGAGTACCTTTTTCTCCATGTACTACTGGTGACATAATAATTATCTTAGTACCTTCAGGATACTCTAGTACTTTATTAGTCATTTCTTCAACACTTTGGCTAGTAATAGGTATATTATGATTTGGACATATTGGTGTACCCACACGAGCATATAATAATCTTAAATAATCATATATTTCAGTAACAGTTGCAACTGTACTACGAGGGTTGTTAGAAGTTGTTTTTTGATCAATAGAAATAGCTGGAGATAAACCTTCTATACTATCAACATCTGGTTTTTCAGAGTTCCCTAGGAATTGTCTAGCATAGGCAGATAAACTCTCCACGTATCTTCTTTGTCCTTCAGCATAAATAGTATCAAACGCTAAAGAAGACTTACCACTCCCTGATAAACCTGTCATAACAATTAATTTATTCTTTGGTAATTCAATATTTATATTTTTAAGGTTGTTTTCTCTAGCACCTTTGATAATAATTTTATCCATACTAACACCTCTCGCTTATTATATCAAATAATTATAATAAAAAGAGTAAAATTTGACTCTTTTTGAATATTTTTTCACTATTTTTATTGGTTTTTATACTATCTATGGTAAAATTATAATAGAGGTGGGAGTGTATGACTACAGATACTAGATCAGATGACGCTTACAAAAAACGTATATTAGTCTTTATCTTATTCTGTTTAGTATTCGTTTTCTTATTTCAAGAAGCATACGCAAAGTATCGTAAAGTTGCTAGCGCACAAGTAGAAAACACTGTCGCTAATTGGAATATTAAAATTAATAATGAAATAATAAGTAATAAGACTACTTTAACTAATCACATTACACCAACAATTACATCTAATGCTCATGTAAAAGATAATGTTTTAGCTCCTGGTAGCCAAGGATATTTTGATGTAGATATAGATGCTACTGATGCTGATGTTTCTTTTACATATGATATTGGTATTTCTAACTATGATAGTTATACGATTAATGATTTAAATATTTATGCCTATTCACTTAATAATTCTGCCACTATGAATACAGTTGTTGATAATCAAATTAGTGGTACTATTGTTCATAATACTGCTTCAACAAAAATTAGAATTTATTTTGAATGGATAGATGATGGAACTGATTCAATGAATAATCAAACTGATACAAGTGCTGCTGTTAATCCTAACACCAATGCTGATATCTTAGTAACATTCCATCTAACACAAGTACAAAGTTAAAAAGAAAGTTTAAAACTTTCTTTTTTTATGCTTCTTCCTGATCTCTAATATTTCTAGTACCATTAACAATACTAAATAAACTGAATAAGATAGTTGTAAATAATAAACATAATATTATTACAAAGCTAATATAACCAATAGTCATATGAAGTTTATCATATAAATAATAATATCCTCCACCACAAGTAATTCCAAATATTAGTAAAGCAATTCCCATAGCTATAAAAGTATTATAATTTTCTCTTAAAGCATTATTTTCATCATCCCAAATTAATTTAGGTTGAATAGAATCAATATATACTCCCATTATACAAACAGAACTGACAGCTAAAAAGCTAATTAAATAGAATACAATTATATTACTAATAGGTAATCCTATCATAATATAGAAAATAGTAGTATAAATATTAATACCTGCAAAAGTAATAATAAAACTAATAAATAACTTGCTTAACCATTGAGTTTTATAACCTACTGGAATATATTTAATAAATGAAAAATGTTTTCCTTCACGAGAGAAAGATGTTGCGGCGATAGAATTCATTGCTGGTAAAAGTATTGATATACCAGTTACTAATAACAGGAGTTTTATTTTAAACGAACTATCCCCAGTAACAACAAACTCATGCATTTTACTAATACTATAATTCATTGGTCCTACTTTATATATAGTATAGGCAAATATAGGCCATAAAATATTAATAATAATACAGTTTATAAAGAAACTAGGAGTTCTTATTAATACTTTAAATTCTTTCAAAACATAAGCTTTAAAAGTGCTATGTTCTTTTAATTTTTTCAGTAATTTACTGGATCTTTGATGAACACTAGTATCTTTTGCGGACATTCCTATAACACTATCTAAATAAGAAAATTTAGCTAGTCCTAAGAATATTAAGATAAATACTAATGTAATTAATATATAAATAATAAGAGATAATACATTCTGATTAGTTAATGTATCTATAAATAGATTAATTTGTGGAAATATATAATTCATAATAGTTAAGAATCTATGATCTCCATTCGCAAAATTTTCTAAGTATAATTCGAAATTAAAATCTTTAAAAGCACTAACTGCGAAAAAGAAGAAAAAGAATAAGCCAACTACAAACACCGATGAAAATCTTTTAATTAATTCTTTATTTTTAATATACTTAGCAAAATGCATAATAATTAAACAAATAATAGCTGAATATATCATTGGTATTATAGGTAAAGTAACTATTTGAATTAAAGCTAGTAATATATTAGTTACTTTTAATCTTAACGCAAAAATATAGCTTAATATACTAACAAATATTAATAGTATTTGAACTAAGTTTTCAACAATAAAGCAAGCAGTAAACTTAGCAAATGCTAACTCTACAGGTTTTACTGGTAGAGGTATTAATTTTTCTATATCATCACTAAAATATAATTCATTTAAGATAACTGGAAAAGTAAAGACAAAAGTAAAGACACTTACCAAGTAACACATTATTTGTAGACCTATACTTTCATAATTAATATCCATTAATTGAATAGTTGTATCATATACAAATAGACTACTTATAAGTAAAAAAGGAACAATAATAAATAAAAAAGTAAATATAAGTAAAAAGGTAAACATTCTTCTAGCTTTTTTATTATTAGACTTAGACATCTTAAGATTTTTTAAGAAAACTTTTGTTAAAGCTAAATAATTAGTCATGTCTAGCATCTTTTATTACCTCAAGAAATAACTCTTCTAAATCTTTCTTTTTATATTTTTTAATTAAGTCATCTAATGTTCCAAAGTAAATGATTTTTCCTTCATCTATAATAGCTATTTCATCACATAGTTTTTCTGCGACTTCTAAAACATGTGTTGAGAAGAAAACTGTATTTCCTTTATCAACATGCTCATGCATCATTTTCTTTAAAGCAACTGCACTTTTAGGATCTAAACCAATCATTGGTTCGTCTAGTATCCAAACACTTGGTTCATGAACTAACGCAGCAACTACCATCATTTTTTGCCTCATACCATGTGAATATCCTTGCATTGGTTTATCTAATAATTCTTCTAACCCAAATTGCTTCGCAAGATAAGAATTTCTCTTCTTTCTAGTACTTAATGGTACTTTATAAATATCTGATATGAAATTAATAAACTCGATACCTGTAAGTCTTAAAAACATATCAGGACTATCAGTAATATAACCAATACTTTGTTTTACTTTTAATGGTTCTTTTTCAATATCTAAACCATCAATTTTAATAGTTCCTTTATCAGCTTTTAAGATACCTGTCATCATTTTAATTAAAGTAGTTTTTCCAGCTCCATTTAAGCCAATAAATCCAATAATTTTACCACTAGGTATAGACATTGATAAGTTATCAATTGCAACTATCTTACCATTATAGGTCTTTGTTACATTCTTAATCTCAATCATATTCATTCTCCTTATCTATATTTTATCTAATTAGTTTATGTAAATCAATAAACTACTATAATACAAAAAAGCAGGTTAACTACCTGCTTGTGCTTGTTCTGCAACCAATTCACCTTTTATTACTAAACAATTCTTATTATTAGTATTTTGATAAACACCACATTTTTCTCCAATATAACTATCTATGTCATCCTTTGTTAAATATAAATTATTCTTTAAAGAATCATAAGTAGCAGAAGTCACAGTAGCTTCAACATAAGTTCCACCACTATATGTATAGTAAGGCATATCAGGATTATATGTAAATACTGAAGGTACTTTAAAATAATTATTTCCAGAATATGGCCAATTAATTGTAACTGTAAATGATGAAGTAGAAGATTGACTAACTACAGAAGTTCCAAAATCATATTCAATAGTTAATGGTAAAACAGTCGCTAATAACTGTTGTTTTTGCGTTTCAGTCATTGACCCAGTCAACATCTCAGTATCAAATAATTTAACGCTTTTTGTATCAAAATATAAGTTAGCAGCAGTTTCTCCAGAGTTATTAACTGTAATTGTATGTGTATATTCTTCCATACCTGGATATACATCTAAAGCAATAGTTACATCCTTAACTGCAGTACCTCCTTCAGAGAAAACTACATCCCAACTAACTGCATGAATATCTAGAGTTGTATTTACTTTAGAAATATAAATGAACCAAGCAAATATATTAAAAGCTAGTAAAAATCCTAACATTAGGACACTACGAATAAGAAGAATTTTTCGATTCTTTTTAATATACTTCTTTTCTTCTTCAGTAAATTGTCGATTCATTTTTTTCTTCAAATTTATCAACTCATTCCTAATCTTTAATTTCTACTAATTCTTTTCTCTCTAACTTTCCTTCTATAAATGATTCTGCTATTTCCATACAAGCAATTAAAACAACTGGTACAAATATCAAGAAAAAGAATCCTGCTTGTGTCATAACTATTTTATTAATAGCCGAAATAAAGGGAACAACTCCAATTACTTTACCAACTACTTGGTTAGTACTAATAGATGGATCTGTTAAATCATTATTAACCCCTTTTGTGGTTATTTCTCTATTTCCATCAACATCTTCAATATTAATAATTCTATGGGTAATAATCTTACCACTCAAACCAGTATCTTTACCAATATAAGCAATATCGTCACCAATTCTTAATGTGTTAGGATCACAATCTTTAACAGCAATAACATCATTAACTTTATAGACTGGAACCATACTTTCAGAAGCTACATTAAACATACGATAACCAAGAACACTCTTATTCCCAGATACTCTTTGAACGAAAATTGCAGATATATATACTGCTAAAAATAAAACTATAGCTACATCGATTATTCCTTTAACAATTGTGAATATTTTAAATCCTTTACTCATTTTAATCCTCTTTTTCCATGAATGTTAATAAGCTAGTATAATTATCTGCTTCCCTTGATAATTTTTCGTCTAACACTTCAAAAATACGTTCATATTTTCTAATATTATCTTCTTTTATCTTATCTATTCTTTTTATAAATATTTCTTTTAAATCATCTTCATTGATAGTCTCACTACTATCAAGAATATTATTAATAAATGCCTCACTCATTTCAGCAATCTTTTTCTCAAATTTAGTGTTAGGCTTCTCAGTACTAATTAATTTATTGTAATTATATAACATTAAGAATACTGAGTTATAATCTTGCTTAATTACTCCATCATCATAGTAATTCATCTTAGATTGTTCTTTAATATCTTTTGACTTAAATAATTGAATATAGTTCCATAACTCTTCTGCTTTTTGGAAGTTAGGATTCTTTAAGATTACATTTGTCTTTCTAATCGGTGAACGAACAGGAGAAACATGTAATTTAGTTAGAGTTCTATATAGTTCTGAACCCTTAAATCCATCCATTTGTATTTTTACTTTAGCAACTCTTTCACTGAAGCTCTCTCCATTAGCATTCTTAATCTCTTCTTCATTCTTATCAAATGAATTAACATCGATGTCAACACTAATTGTTTCAGTACCTACTCGAGCATTACCAATATATTTAATTATCTTTTTATCACTGAATCTAGATTTATCTCCTGATTGTTTAACTCTCTCATTAAAGAAGAAATCTAAGTTATTTAATAGTGTAAAAATAAATCTATTTTCATATGTATCAAGTGATTCATCACGGTTGATATTTAAGACTTTTGATGGTTTAACATCACTAGTTTTTTCATCATAATCTTGAATTAAGTTAGTGTGCTGAGTAAGATGAATAATTGATTCTACTGTAGTTCTACGAGCTAATTCTACTTTAACTACTTCTTCTTCGTTGATAATAAAACGTTTAGGGTTTCTAACGATATTATCAAGGTAAGGTAGTGTTTCTTCAATACGATCTAGCCATTCATAATCAAATTTCTGATTAACATAGTCTCGATCAATATTCAAAGTTGAATTTATGCTCTCGAGAAAAGTCTTCTCTTCATCCATAGCATCACCCCATTCTTATTCAGTATTATATTATACCATCTTCTTAAGTCTTAATAAGTATTCTTTACATTCATTAAAGTGTTCTTTACCAAATGTTTGGTCTAACCATTTAACGAAGTCATCAATTTCATCTCTAATATAAGCAATATTTAACTGCTCAAATTTTCTAAAGATCTTTCTAGCAATGAAGTAGTCTACTGCATCAACTTCAGTACCACCACATTCTATGAAAGTAGCTACGAAATCACGCATTTGTTTAACAATACGGTTACCGAAAGCTATACGGAAATGTTTAATAACATAATTGTCCATATCTTCTATTTTCTTT